>JAYVYV010000195.1:0-4061 GCA_043783985.1 Acidobacteriota bacterium
GCCCCGCGCGGGATCTCGCGGTTCGCCGTGCGCGGGTTCAGCGCGTCCATCCGCGCGTCGACGAGGCGGTTGAACCCCATCGCCGCGCTGCGCGCCGCCACCATCGCCGCCAGGATCCAGCCGATCGTCCCCCACGCAACGGCGGTGTGCTGCGCAGCGAGCAGCGCGCCGGCCAGCGCGAACGGCAGCGCGAAGACGGAGTGGCTCACGCGAACGAAGGCGGCGTAGGTGCGCAGGCGGTTCAGCATTTCAGATTTCTGAGTTCAGATTTCAGATTGATTTCAGATTGGACCCGCAGTCTCGACAGTTTCGGCAGTGTCGACACACTGCGGCAGTGTGCGGACGTGTGGGCTCTGTGGGCGCTGCGGCACCAAACGTGTGCGCTCTGTAAGCGCTGCGGCGCCAAACGTGTGGGCTCTGTGGGCGCTGCGCCACCAATCTGAAATCTGCCCTCTGAAATCTGAAATCTCATCTGTCCTCTATCCAGCGTATCTGATCCGGTTCGAAGCCGCTCACCAGGTATTCTTCGACATCGTCGATGTCCGCCGGCAGGCTGACGGCCACCAGCCGTCCGGACTTGCCCGGCTCGATCGTACCGTAGTCGGCGTCGAAACCGAGCGCGCGGGCGCCCTGCCGCGTCGCGCTGTCGAGCAGCGCCCCCGCCGACACCGTCGGCGCCAGGGCGCGCATCGTCGCCAGCTCGGCGAAGACGTTGAGGTCGGGCGCGCTGGCCAGACTGTCGGTGCCCACCGCCACCTTCACGCCGTAGTTGTAGAAGTCTTCGAGCGGCGGCGCGCCGGCGCCGGTGTGGCCGTTGCTGCGCGGGCAGGTGACCAGCGTGGTCCCGCGCGCCACGAGGCGATCGAGATCGGCCGTCGTCATCTGCACGCCGTGGACGGCGAGCACACGGGCGTCGAGGAAGCCGCTGTCGTCGAGGAACTGCACGGGCGTGCCGCCCGGCGGGACCCAGGCGGGATCCCACGATCCGAGCTCCTCGAGCAGCGCGCGCCACGGACCGCGGCCGGTGCGGATGAACTCGATTTCTTCCGCCGACTCCGACAGGTGGATGCTGCACGGCGCGAACGGCTGACGGTCCACGGCCTGGCGAATCGCGCGGAGGACGAGCGGCGCGACCGAGTACGGCGCGTGCGCCGCGAGGCTGGCACGCACCCGCTCGGTCGGCACGAGCGCTTCGAGATCGGCGATCGCCTTCGCCACGACGCCGGCCGGATCCGGCGTGTTGAACCGGATCAGCTCGTAAAAGACGACCGCCGCGAGGCTGCTGCGCGTCAGCGGCCCGAACGTCACGAGGGTGTTGCTGATGTCGCCGACGATCGCGGTCCCGCACGCCACGGCTTCTTCCAGCGCGGCATCGACCGCGTCGAGGATCTCCCGGCTGCCGGGATCGGGACGGTTGCGCCGCGCCTGCATCACGCCGCGGATCCAGGTCACGAACTGCGACGCCGGCGGCACCTCGTCGCGCAGATACGAGAGCTCGAGATGCGTGTGCGCGTTGACCAGGCCCGGCAGCACCGCGACGTCGCCGAGATTGACGACCTGCGCGCCGTCCGACAGCACGCGCTTTCCCGCCGCGCCCAGCGCGACCACGCGGCCGCGATCGACGGCGAGCCACCCGTCTCTGATCGGCGGCTCGCTGATCGGCAGAATCCAGGCAGCGTGGTAACGGATCATCGTCAGGGCTGTGGGCTGAACCCTCAGGGCTGCTGCCTGGACTCTTTGCCCGGACGGCTTCGTGCCGGGTAGAAGCGCAGCTCCTCCGGCACCGACGTATCGCCGTCTTCGCGTGCGGTGGCGAGCTCGAGCATCCGAGGCACGTCGCGCTCGCGGAAGATCGGGCCGCCGAGGATGTCGTAGTGCATGTTGCGGCGCCTGGCGGTGAAACCGGCGTCTTCGATGTTGCGGACGATCTCGACCTCGTCCATGCAGTACGCGGCGCCGGCGGCGCGGACGACGTTCTCCTCGATCATCACGCTGCCCATGTCGTTGGCGCCGAACGCCAGGCTCAACTGCCCGACCTTCCCGCCCTGCGTCACCCACGACGCCTGCAGATTGTCGAAGTTGTCGAGGACGATGCGCGCGACGGCAAGCGTGCGGAGGTAGTCGATGCCGGTCGCCTCGGATCCGCCGAGCTCGGTATGATCGGGCTGATAGCTCCAGGTGATGAAGGCGGTGAAGCCGCCGGTCTCGTCCTGCAGCGCGCGGAGCCGCAGCAGGTGCTCGAGCCGCTCCTCGTCGGTCTCCACCGTGCCGTACATCATCGTCGCCGTCGTGCGGAGTCCGGCGCGATGCGCGTGACGCATGACGTCGAGCCACTCGTCGGCGGTCGCCTTTCCGTAGCAGTGCAGCGCCTTGCGGACGCGATCGACGAGAATCTCCGCGCCGCCGCCCGGGATGCTGTCGAGGCCGGCGGCGATCAGGCGATCGATGACGGCAGGTACAGAGAGCTGGGACAGCCGCGAGATATGAATCACCTCGGGCGGCGACAGCGCGTGCAGCTTGAAGGACGGGTAGCGCGTCTTGATCGCGCGGAAGAGATCCTCGTACCACGTCAGCGGCAGGTCGGGGTTGTGGCCGCCCTGCATCAGCACCTGCACACCGCCGACCGCGATCGTTTCGTCGATCTTCCGGAACAGCTCCTCGAACCCGAGTACGTAGCCGTCCGGCGACCCGACGTCGCGGTAGAACGCGCAGAAGTTGCACCGGGCGACGCAGACGTTCGTGTAGTTGACGTTGCGATCGATGATGTAGGTGACCACGCCGCCGGGATGCTTGCGCGCGCGGACGCCGTCGGAGAGCCGGCCCAGCAGCGGCGTCGGCGCGTGACGATACAGCTCGAGCGCCTCGCCTGCCGTGACCCGCTCACCCGCCCGCACCTTGTCCGCGATCTGTTCGATGTGCATCAGTCCATGGCAGACGTGACGGTCTGCGCGACGCTCGTAGCGCAGGCCATCAGGCCTGCCCTCAATAAAACCGCAAATCCTGCGCACCCGTGACGAGGCCCGCTTCGGCCGCGTAGCGGTAGAAGGTTCCGAGCCCCTCGAGCTCCTCGGCTCCGAGGACGTACCGGATATTATCTCGCAGGTACCGCCTGGCCACAGCCTCCCGGGCGGGATCGTCAGGATAATACGCGCGGGCCACGCCGTCGGTGTCGGCGACGCCAGCGTCCCGCGCGCGCTGCAGCAGGCGGACGTCGTCCAGGGTCAGCGCGTCCGGCCAGCCCGCCCACACGGCGTAGACGAACGGCAGCCCGGTCATTTCGGTCCACAGCTCGCCGAGATCGAGCTTCTGTATTGCGGAGTGCGGATTGTGGATTGCGGATTCTGATTGCAGAGTTCCCGATTGCGGAGTTCCCGACTGGGGACTCCCGGATTGCGGATTCAGGAAGAGCGCGTGGTCGCCGATAATCAGCGCCGCGTCGGCGCGCGCGAGCATCGCGTCGAGGTCCGGCGCCATCGGTACCGGCTCGGGCGACGAGCCGAAGAGGCGGCGCGCCAACACGATTGCCAGCGCGACCGACGTCCGCGAGCTCGTGTCCATCGCGATCGTCCGGATGTCGCACGGGTCGACGCGCGTGTAGATCGCCACCGACGCCACCCGCCCGCGCGACGTCACGGCCGCCCCCGGCACGAACGCGTACGGCTGCGGACCGCGCAAATACTCGATGGAGGGAATCAGCCCGACGTCGACGGCGTGAGCGTGCAGCAGCCTGGCGCACTCGGACGGGATGTCGTAGCGAAGCTCGAACCGCGCCTGACGCTCGAGGCCGTACACGAGCGGCCTCGCGTTGAGATACTCGACGGCGCCGAGCCGGACGCGCGTCATCGCGCCAGGACGTCGAACCGGCCGTCGCGCTCCACCGGCTCCTGTCCGGCCGCGATGATGTTGCGGCGGATTTCTTCGAGCGGCGCGCGGCGGCGCCCCTCGGTCGTCTCGTCCTCCGCCGACACGCCGTCCACATCGTCGGCGCCGACGGTGAGCGCGACCTGCGCGAGCTTGGGGCCGTACAGCGACCAGTCGACCTGGATCGACGGCACGTTGTC
>JAYVYV010000196.1:0-4048 GCA_043783985.1 Acidobacteriota bacterium
GGCCGCGAGTTCGACCCGGCGCTGCTCGACGAGCTGCCGCCCTCGATCGACCCGTGCGCCGAGCGCGGCGAGTTCCACACCTGCGCGTACGACGGCCCGATGTTCAACCATCCCATCGCCGTCGACACCGGCGTCACCGTGGAGCGGGACGGCTTCGTCTTCACCGATCTCACAATCCCCAATCAATTACCCAATCACCCGATTCCTCGATTACCCGATCCTGTATGACCCGCTATCCGTCGCGCATTGTCTGTCTGACGGAGGAGACCACCGAGACGCTCTACCTTCTCGGTCAGGGCGATCGCATCGTCGGCGTCTCCGGGTACACCGTACGGCCGCCGGAGGCGCGGCTCAAGCCGAAGGTGTCGGCGTTCATCAACGCGAAGTTCGACAAGATCCAGGAGCTGAAGCCGGATCTGGTGCTCGCCTTCTCCGACCTGCAGGCCGATCTGTGCGCCGAGCTCGTCCGCCGCGGCATGAACGTCGTGGTGTTCAACCAGCGCAGCGTCGCCGAGATCCTGCAGATGATCGCGATGCTCGGGGGGTTGATCGGCTGTCAGCAGGACGCCGAGCGCCTCGCGGCGCGGCTGACCGCGGATCTCGATCGCATCGAGGAATCGGCGTCGCGGTTCCCCCGGCGCCTCCGTGTGTTCTTCGAAGAGTGGGACGAGCCGCTGATCTCCGGCATTCGGTGGGTGGAAGAGCTCGTGGCGATCGCCGGCGGGACGCCTATTTTCCCCGAGCTCGCCGCCGCGGGTCTGGCCAAGGACCGCATCGTCGACCCGGTGGAGGTGGCGCGCCGCGATCCGCAGGTGATCTTCGCGTCGTGGTGCGGGAAAAAAGTGAAGAAGGCCACGATCCGGGCGCGGCCCGGTTGGGACGCGACGAGCGCCGTGCGAGACGACCGCATCTTCGAGATCAAGTCGACCTACATCCTGCAACCCGGCCCCGCGAGCCTGACCGACGGCGTCGGGCAGATGCACGCGATCCTGGCGTCGCTCGGCTAAAGCCTTCGCGCTACGACAAGACGCTGGCGTGATCGCCGTGCGCGAAGGCTTCCGCCGAGCGGGCACGTGGCGCGAAGGCTTCCGCCGAGCGGCCCGTGTAGGCGCGAAGGCTTCCGCCTAGCGGGCACGTGGCGCGAAGGCTTCAGCCGAGCGGGTTACACTGGAGCCGTGCGCATCCTCGTCGTGGCCGCCACGGATCCCGAGGTGGCTCCGATCCTGGCGCCGATGTACTCGACACCGACCGGCGATCCCTGCGTGGACACCTACACGCACGGCGCGCACGAGATCGACGTGCTCATCACGGGGGTCGGGATGGTCGCGACGGCGGCCTGGTGCTCGCGCGCGCTGACGCGGACCTCGTACGATCTCGCCCTGAACCTGGGCGTGTGCGGCAGCTTCGACGAATTCATCGAGCCGGGCACGGTCGTGCACGTCGTGTCCGATCGCATCGTCGAGCTGGGCGCCGAGGACGGCGAACGGTTTCTCACGCTCGAGGAGCTGCAGCTGCCCGGAGAGTCGGATTTCGTCAACCTCGATCCGCCGTCGAACCCGGAGCTCGAGCAGCTGCCCGCGGTCGCCGGCATCACGGTCAACACCGTGCACGGCAACGAGCGGACGATCGCCGCCATCACCGAGCGCTTCCGGCCGCAGGTCGAAAGTATGGAGGGCGCGGCGTTCATGTCGGCCTGCCTGATCCACAAAGTATCCTTCGCGCAGGTCCGCGCGGTGTCGAACCAGGTCGAACGCAGAAACCGCGGGTCGTGGAAGGTGGCCGAGGCCATCCGGAATCTCGGCGTCGCGGCGCTGCGGATCATCACCCACGCATGACCCTCTCGCTCGGTTTCTCTCCGTGTCCGAACGACTGCTTCATGTTCGATGCGATCGTGAACGAGCGGATCGATCTCGAAGGGCTGGAGTTCTCGATCCGCCTGGCCGACGTGGAGGCGCTGAACAGAGCGGCGTTCGCCGGCGAGACCGACGTCACGAAGCTGAGCTATCACGCGTACGCCTTCTGCGTCGGCGGCTACGTGCTGCTGGACGCGGGCAGCGCGCTGGGACGCAACTGCGGGCCGCTGCTCATCTCCAAACGATCGATCACGAAAGACGAGATCGCGGCGGGAGGATTGCGCATCGCGATTCCGGGCCGGTACACGACGGCGAACTTCCTCCTCGGCCTGGCGTTTCCCCAGGCGCTGAACAAGACGGAGCTGGTGTTCTCGGCGATCGAACCGGCCCTCCTCGAGGACAGGTTCGACGCGGGGCTCATCATCCACGAGAACCGCTTCACGTACGAGGCCAGGGGCCTGAAGAAGATCATCGATCTCGGCGAGTACTGGGAACGCGAAACCGGCGCCCCCATTCCGCTCGGGGGAATCGTCATCAGACGCTCGCTGTCCGACGAGCTGAAGCAGCGCGTGAACCGCGTGCTGCGCCGCAGCGTGGAGTACGCGTTCGCGCACCGCGCCGCGAGCCTGGAATTCGTGCGCGCGCACGCGCAGGAGATGCGCGAGGACGTGATGTACCGCCACATCGATCTGTACGTGAACGAGTACTCGGTCGATCTCGGCACGGAAGGGCGTCGCGCGGTGGAACTGCTGTTCGAAAACGCCGCCGCCAGGGGCGTCATCCCACCAACCACCGGCTCCCTGTTCCTGACGTAGCGCGCGCGTCGCGCCTGCCGCGCTTCGCGGTCTCTGCGGTTTCCGCGGTTTCTTTCGGACGTGACTACACGTCGTCGTCGGGCGGGGCGACGACGTAGACCTGCGAGGCGCGCTTGACGACGATCGTCAGGCCGAAGGCGACCAGCGCGAGCGACGCCGCCATGCCCAGATAGATGCCGACGCCGACAATCGCCTCGGCCGCCGGCGCGGCCGGCATGTCGTCGACGATCGCGAACGCCTGCGCCATCGTCTTCGCCCGCTCCCCCGCGGCGCGCGGCATGATGCGCCACGACAGGAACGTGATCCCGAGGGCGAACAGCCCGATGATCAGCAGCGGATGGCGCGAGTTCTTGCGCGTCACGAGGCTCAGCAGCGCGAGAATGGCCGCCAGCGCACCGAGACCCGCCACCCACAGCGCCTCGACGTCGGGGACACCGGTCATCGACACGTTGCCGACGATGACCCACGGCAGAAAGGCGCTCGCGGCGAGAACGATGCCGGCGACGAGCGGCACGAAGTAGGCGCGCATGCCAGGGCTGAAGATGCCGCTCAAGCTACTGCGCGTCCTTGAATTCCTCGTACCACGCCATCTGAACGGCCTCGAGCTTCGGCTCGTTCGACAGCTTGGGGTCGTCGTCGAAGCCGTCGAGGCCCACGACCTTCTCGCGCAGGTCGGTGAAGCGCACGGTCAGCGGATCGACGCCGGGAAATTTTTCCACGAGCGCGATGCCGATGTCTTCGGCGTCGGTCCACTTCATGGCGTCACCTCCGCGGCCTTGGCCTTCTTGTCCGACTTGCCGAGCTGAATGCCGCCGCCTTCCTGCACGTAGTTCCTGGTGTACATCGGCAGCTCGCAGACGACGTCGCCGCTGATGACGGCCTGGCAGCCAAGGCGCGAGCGGGACGTCAGCCCCCACGCGGTATCGAGGCGATCCGCCTCGTCGTCCTGCATCTCGCTCAGGTTCTGCCCGCCCTCTTTGATGATGACGTGGCACGTCGTGCACGCGCAGCTGCCGCCGCAGGCGTGCTCGAGCGGAACGTGGAAATGCTTCGCGAGGTCGAGAAACGATTCCGGCTTGCCGTGGTTCGAATACGGCACCTGGCCGTGCTCGAACTCGATCACGGTTTCCTCGCCGTCGATGATGAATGTGACTTTAGGCATATGATTTCGCTCGGCTGAAGCCTTCGCGCTACATGTCGTTGACGTTCTTGCCGGACAATGCCGCCTTGACGGAGCGGTTCATCATCACCTCGGCCAGGTGCCGTGTGGTGTCGTTGAGCGCCTGCGTCCATTTCTGGATGGTCTCGCGGTCGGACGAATTGAGCACCATCTTCAGGCCCGCCAGCACCGATTCGATCTTCTTTCGTTCGCCCGGGGCC
>JAYVYV010000197.1:0-10808 GCA_043783985.1 Acidobacteriota bacterium
CACGATCAAGACGCCGGAAGATGTCACGCGGCGCCTGAAGCTGCCGTTCCTCGGCCTGGTGCCGGCGGTCCGCGGCGACAAGCACCCGCTCCTGGCGTCGTCGCAGGTGCCGCACGATTTCGGCGAGTCGTTCCGCTCGCTGCGAACCTCGCTCCTCTCCAAGTACCCGGACGAAGGCACGAAGATTCTGATCATCACCAGCGCACAGCCGCTCGAAGGGAAGACGACGACGGCGGCGAACATCGCGATGGCGCTGGCGTACGGCGGCTCGCGCGTGCTGCTCATCGACGCCGACATGCGGCGCCCCGGCCTCCACCGGCCGCTGCGCCTCACCAACGAGCGCGGGCTCTCGCAGGTGCTCACCGGGCAGGCGCGCGTACGCGACGTGATTCAGCGGACCGTGGATCCGAATCTGCTCGCGATCACGGCGGGCCGGACGCCGCCGAACCCCTCGGAGCTGCTCTCGTCGGAGCGCATGAAGACGCTGCTGACCAACCTCGCCCACGGTCCCTTCAACTGGATCATCATCGACACGCCGCCGGTGCTCGCGGTCACCGACGCCATCATTCTCGCCCCCATGGTCACCGGCGTGACGTTCGTCGTGGGCGCGGAGATGACGCGCCGGCGCCTGGCCGAGCGCGCGATCGAGACCGTGATGCAGTCGCGGCCCCGCTACGCCGCCGTCGTGCTGAACAAGGTCAACTTCACGAAGAACAAGTACTACTACTCGCGGTACTACGGCCATCAGTACAAGAACTACTACGCCGAAGCCGCGAGCTGATGTTTCGGCCTCGGCCTTTCTCCTCCTTCTCCTAATCGGCTGGGCGCTCGTGGCATTTGCGGGCGCGTACCGCTGGACGGCGGTGCCGGTGTGCGCCGGTGTGGCGCTGCTGCTGACGATCACGCGCCCGTGCGTTGGACGTGGGCCGGGCCGGCTGCTCGACTGGGCGCTGATCGCGTGCCTGCTCGGAGTCTCCGCTCAGCTGATCCCGCTCCCGGCGTCCACGCGCGACCGGCTGGCGCCGCAGGGCTTCGCCGTCGATCGCTTCGTCGCGCTGGACGCCGAGCCGGCGATCCACCCGCCGCACCCGCTGTCGGTCGACGCCGAGTCGACGGCGTGGGCCCTCGCGATCGGTGCCGCCTACGTCGGCCTTTTCTGGTGTGCACGCGCCGTCTTCGCGAGCGGCGGGGTGCGGTCGACCGTGCGGGGCGTGGCGTCGCTGGGGCTCGCGCTGACCGCGCTCGTCGCCGTCCAGCGCGCGACGTCGCCCACACTCCTCTACTGGACCTGGCGTCCGATAAGCGCCGGCGCGTCGCCGTACGGCCCGTTCGTGAATCGCAACGCGCTCGCGAGCTGGCTGGCGATGGCGGTGCCGCTCGTCATCGGCTACGCGATGGCGCGGCACCAGTCGCACGAGCGGTCCGACGGCGGCGCGAGTCCCGGCGACGCGATTGACTCCACACAGCTCTGGTTGGGCGGCGCGGCCGTCCTGATGACGGGCGGCCTCCTCGCCTCGATGTCGCGCGCCGGCATCCTCGGCACCGCGATTGGCCTGATCGTCTTCCTCGCCTTCTCCGGGAAGCGAATCCGTGGCGGCGCCGGTCTCGCGTGGATGAGCGGCGGCCTCGTCGCGATGGTCGCGGTCGCGGCGGCGTACGCGAACCTGGGCAGGCTCGCGATGCGTCTGCAGGAAACCACCGAGCAGGGTACGTGGGGCCGGCCGGCGATCTGGCGCGACACGTGGAGAATGGCGTCGGACTTCTGGCTCACCGGCGTCGGCGCCGGCGCGTTTCAGCGGGGCATGCTCGTCTACCAGCAAGGCTCGCGGCTTTTCTTCTTCAACCACGCGCACGACGAGTATCTCCAGATTCTCGCCGAGGGCGGTCTGCTCGTCGCCGTTCCGGCGACGGTGGCCGCCCTCGCAGCGGTCGTGCTGATGGCGAGGTACCTGGGCGCCGATCGCACCGCGATGTTCTGGGTGCGCGCGGGGGCGATCTCGGGTGTCGTCGCGATCGCGGTCCAGAGCATCTGGGACACGGGGCTGCGGATGCCGGCCAACGGGACCCTCTTCGCCGTCATCGCGGCCATTGCGCTGCACGAACCGCGTCCGGCGGCGCGATCGGCCGGCGCCAGACACCGGGCACGTAGGTGACGCATCCCGACGGTATTCTCTCGGTAGACATATCCGCAGAACGACCTTAGAATACCTCGGTGTCCTTCTGCGTACCCTCTAGCAAGCTCATCCATATCCTTCGACGAGCCGCGTTGTGTGCCGCCGCTTTGGCGGCCACACCTCACGTCACGTCCGCCCAGCCCGCAGCACCGGGGCAATTCGTCCGGTTGCACAAACTGGACAACATCGTCGTCCCCATCGTCCATCCGGTAGCCGATGGCGGACGGCCGGTTGCGGGCGTCGTGCAGGCCAGCGACGGACTGTTCTACGGGACGACGACCTGCGGCGGCGGGACCTCCGACTGCGCGGGGACGGGGGCGGGAACCGTTTTTCGGCTCGATGCGGTCCCGACGGTCATGGACGGCAGTGCGTTCATGGCGCTGCACGCGTTCACCGGCGGCGCCGACGGTGGCCTCCCTTACGCGCCGCTGATCCAGGCACCCAACGGCTTGCTCTACGGCACGACAATCTGCGGTGGCGGGAGCTCCAACTGTTTCGACGCCGACCCGACACGTACTGGACACGGAACCATCTTCAGCATCAGCCCGGCAACCGGCGCGCTCACGACGGTCCATGTGTTCAGCGGCGGCACCGACGGGACGTCGCCGTACAGCGCACTGGTGCAGGGCCGCGATGGAAACCTTTACGGCACGACGTTCTGCGGCGGCGCCGGCACCGACTGTCTCACAGCGAACGTGGATAACGGCGGCGGCACGATTTTCCGGCTCGACCCGGCGACCGGCAGCGTCACGACGCTCCACGCGTTCTCGCAGACCGATCTGGGCGGGTGCAGTTCGCTCGCCGCGCTCGTCGAAGACAAAACCGCGACCGGCGTCTTCTACGGCACGATGTCGTGGTGCGGCGCCAACGGCGGCGGCACGGTGTTCAAGATTGATGTCTCGCAAAACCCGAACACCAATGTCACCGTCCTGCACGCGTTCACCGCCGGCACGGACGGCGCCAACCCTGCTGCGTCACTCCTGATCGGCCTGGATGGCAGCCTGTACGGAACCGCGGAATTCGGCGGGCTCGCCAGCGGCCTTGGGGCCGGCAGCATCTTCAAACTTCGGACCGATGGGACCGGGTTCACGGCGCTGCACATCTTCGCCGCCGGTCTTGACGGGGGCAACCCGTATGCCGCGCTGCTTCAGGCGCACGACGGCACTCTCTATGGAACGACGTTTTATCGCTCTATTAAGTCGAGCCAAACGGGGACCATCTTCAGGCTCGATCCTGGCTCCAGACAGTTCGAAACGCTGTACACGTTCACGGGCGGGTTCGACGGACAGAACCCGTCGGGCACGCTGGCGCAGATTGATGAAAGCCTGGCGCCGGGGTTCACCGGCAGCCTCGTCGGCACCACGTTGTTCGGCCCCACGACATATGCGTTGAACGGCACTGTGGCGGACTTCGGCGATGGCGTCATCTTCCGGTACGTGCCGCCGCCGCTCCTGATCTGTCCGGCATCGGTCGTGACGAACGCCACCGGCCCGGCCGGCGCCTCCGTCACCCTCGCCACGACCTTGATTGACCCGGCGAACACGGCGACCACCATCACGTGGTCGATCGACGGCACTGTGGTCCGGGCAGACTTTGTGCCCGCGGCGTCGAGTGCGGCGACGTCGACTCGCACGACCAAGTCGTTGACGGCGAGCTATCTGGCCGGCAGCGTCGGCACGCCGGCGAGTCTCCACACCGTTTCCATTCGGTCGATCGATGCGCTCGGGCTGACCTCGTCCTGCGCGTTGACGGTCGAGGTCGACAAACTCGATCAGGTCATCACGTTTGCCGCCATCGCGAATCAGGTGTTCGGCAATCCGGCGCCGACATTGACGCTGACGCCGACATCGACTTCGGGACTGCCGGTGACGTTGACCGTCGCCGGCCCGGCGACGTTGACGCAGACGGCGCCGTCCACGTACTCGCTGACGCTGACGGGAACCGGCTCGGTGACGGTCACCGCGTCGCAGCCCGGCGACGGCAAGTACAACGCCGCCGTCCCCGTGCAGCAGACCATCACCGTCCTCGACACGAGCCAGAGTCCGCTGAACCGGTTCGTCGCCTTCAGCAGCGATTCGACCTGGCTCCATGCCGGAGCCGTCGTCGCGACCGGGGATCTGGGCGCGAACGACCGGCACGTGCGCGGCAACGGCGACGACGACGATCAGGATGGTGGTCGCGAAGGACATGGACGCTGGCATAGCGACGACCCGCGCGGCAGCGTGCTCAGCCAGATCACGGTGCGTCTGGACATGGGCGTCGTGATGCAGCAGGCATCGTCGCGTGTCGTGGGCGACACCGTCCTACTGTTGCCCGGGGCGAAGATTTACAACCTCATCGACAACCACTTGATCAACCGCGCCGGCACGATTCTCGGCACGCGCGTCGACTCGATGCCGATTCCGTTCCTGACGATGCCGGCGTTCCCGGCGATTACGGTCGGCACGCGGGTCATCACGGTCAAGAAGGACACGACGATGACGCTGGCCGCCGGCAGCTACGGCCGCGTCTCAGTCGAAACCGGCGCAACGCTCAGGCTGGCGGGGGGGCTCTATCAGTTGGTCTCGCTCGACGTCGACCACGACGCGACCGTCCTGTTCCAGGCCGCGATTCAGCTCCGCATCCAGAGGTCTCTGGACGCGGACTCGGCGGCGAAGCTCATCCTCGATTCCGCAGCGACCGGCCTCCGCGCGTCCCAGGTCGTGATCTACGTCAAGGGAACGAACGACGGCTGCGCCAACGATTCGAAGGATTCCGTCGACAAGGACTCCGGCGGCCCTGCAGTCGTGAACATCGGCGAACGCGCGGTCGTGCAGGCGAACGTTTACGCCCCGAACGGATCGATCTGGTTGAAATCGCGGTCGCAGGGCACCGGCGCCTTCGTCGGCCGGCACGTGGTCATCGGCAGCTTCAGCCGCCTGACCCTCGACAGCGCCTTTTTCTAATCGTTGGTCGGTGTGCCGGCCGCGCCGCGCCTCAGCCAGCGCGGCAACCCGCACACCACGCGATGCAGGTATGCCGCCGGCAGGAACGCAGCCGGCCAGGCGGGATACCGCGCGCGCATGTAAGACGGGCGCGGCAGCAGATGTTCGCGCAGCAGCCGGAGCCGCCCGGTCCAGCCCGGTGTCGCGGTGACGTCGGAGAGCAGGATCTCCGCGCGCCGCCATCCCCCGCCGACGAAGGCACGGCTCGGTTCGTTGACGCCGCTCTCCCGTGACAGCGCGGCAATCCAGGCGAGGTCCAGCCCGCCAAACGCGTCCTGACTCACCCGCAACGTCGACGCGCACACGGCTCGCATCCGCGTGGCGGTGACCAGCGCCGTAAACGCGTCACGTTGCCGCGACGCCAGACCGCGCGCGAGCAGGTGGACGTCGAACAGCCATAGCAGGTGCCGCGTGTCGTCGTGGTGAGCGACCCGGTGGATGCAGGCGATCAGCAGCGCGTGTGGTGACGACGGCGCCCACGCGTGCGGCCCGAGATCCGGCACCTCGACGGCATCGCGCCTCAGTTCCTCGTATGACAACGCGTCGGCGAACACACGCACGTTCGACACACGCCAGTGCACGTCGAGCGCGTGCGACACGGCATGGCGATCGGTTTTCGAGAAGTGGAACTGGCCGACGGCCAGATCGCCGTCGATTTCGGCCGCGCGCTGATACCCGAGGCTCGCCAGCACCCGCACCGCGTGTTCACGAGCACCCTCGGGGATGATGAAATCGGTGTCGGAACGCGGGCGCAGCTCGGGACGCCGATAGTGCGTGCGTGCCAGCGCCGCGCCTTTGAGCAGCACGGGATCGATGCCTTCGCCGGCCAACAGGGTCAACACCGCGCGCAGCTCGCGCGCCTTGAGCTCCTCGAGTACCGCGGCGGCGCGCAGGTCCGGCATGAGCGCGCCGATGCGGCACCGATCCGCGAGGAGCAGCAGGACCCCTTCGGATTCGGCCAGCGCGATGACGTCCTCGTCCGGCGATCCGGGTGGCAGTGGATCGCTGAGCCACGAGCAGAGGCGCTGACGTGTGGCGTTCACTGTGGCCGGCGGCTACCGGGTGAACCTTCGGACAGCCGCCCTACTCTCGCCCGCGCGGCGTCGATGCCGGGAAGCGCATCCGGCAACGCCTCCACCTTCTGCGCGATCGCGTCGAGCGGCATGGGCTGCTCCATCAATTCCTGAACCAGCCGATCGATTCGCCCGTCGGTCGTCAGGTCGGGCACGAATGTCGCCGCCCGGGGGCGCGGTCGCCAGGTGCTGAGCGGCACGGCGCGCCATGAGGACTGCCGATACACGACCCGTTCGGCCCCGGATGCGCCATCGAGCACGCGGGTTTCGCAGCGCCACACGTAATCGTCGCTCGAGAACTCGGCGCGCAGAGTCATCGACAGGGCGTCTTCAGACAGCGACACAAGCGCCGGCCATGGCCAGAAACCGTGACCGTACGCCGTGCGGCGCCCGCCGAAGCCGCGGTCGTAAACCCGGCGTCAGGCGCAAGCTCGGCATCGAACCTAAGACCCAGGCCGTGGGCCTCGACGGCGCGCGAGATGATCCAGGACGTAGCCCAGCAGCGTATACATGGCGTTAGGACATCACGGCGCTGCTGAAGAACTGCTTCAGCCACAACTCCAGACCGACGACGTCGGTCAACGACCAGCCCGGTGCCGCGCTCTCTTCATCGCCGGCAGGCGCCATCACCTCCAGAGACTCGCGCAGCACCCGAGAGTCGACGAAGCCGGCACGCACCGCGACGCCATCGGCTTCGAGCAGTCGTGTGAAATCCGCGTGCTCGTTCGCCAGCGCGCGATTTTCCAGCGCGGTGAAGTCGGCTTTCGTTCGGCGCCCCAGGATCGCATCGGGCACGATTCCCTGCAACGCCTCGCGAAGCAATCCTTTCGGGCGGCCCTGCCAGTTGACGATCTCGCCGGGAATCGCCATCAGAAACGCCACCAGATCGCGGTCGCGGAACGGAAAGCTGACGTCGACGCCGTGCATCTGGCCAACCGCTCGCTGGCACCGCACGCTGTGCGTGTAGTGTCCGGCCGTGATGTGGCGGAAGTACTGTTCCGCGTGCGCACTGCTGAAATGGCCGCGTTCCGAATACCGGGTCCGCGCGCGGACGGCCGCTCTCCGCCGGAAGGACTCCGTGAACCACCGCGGGTGGCGCGAGCGCTCACGCCATGGACCCGCCGCACGCCTGCCGAGCCTGTACAGTCGTGGCGACAGCCCGCGCACAAGACGCGCCCTGAGGTCGCGCTCGAAACAGCCGGGACCCGCATCGGGCGTCCAGGTTCGGAGCTCGCGGAGGTCGTGACGCACTTTGCCCCAGCGTCCACGGCGCACCAGATCAACGAGGTATCCACGGTCGGCCATCATCTGATCGCCGAAAAACCCGCCGAGCAGGACGTTGCATCCCGCACGGCGGACCGCGTCGAGCAACATGTGCTGGGTGTGCGGCATGACGCCAGGCGCCTCGAGGTGCCGCACGTACTCACCGGCATGATGATTGAGATAACGGTAGCCCGACGCCGGCACCCGCACGATCGGGACGCCGCTGGCGCGCGCGACGACATCGACGAACTCTCCTTCCGCCGCCGCGCTGCCGGCAGGGAACACCAGCGACACGCCGCACACGCCGGGGCTCGGCTTCGGGCTACGGACCAGTGCCGCGGCCTGGCAGAAAATCGACGACGAATCAACCCCTCCGCTCACGCCAATCGCGACCGAACCGGCGTTGCGCAGCCGCCGTTCCACCGACGTGGCAAAGAGCGATCGAAACACGTCGCAGTACTCTCCAAACGATCCGTACGTGATTTGGCGCGTAGTGTCGAACGCCCAGTGGCGCTTCTGTTCGATCCGCTCGCGCGTGACCACCATCAGATGGCCGGCTGGCACACTGGAGATTCCCTTGAAACATGTGCGCTCCTCGCCGGACCAGTAGTCGAGGACCAGCTCGGCGAGGCCGTCCTCGTCCGGCGCCGCCGGCACGCGCGAGTCGGCGAGCAGCGATGTGATTCGTGTTCCGAAGATCAGGGATCCGGGGATGGATGTGTGATACAGCGGGCGGGCCGACATCACGTCGCGCGCCAGCATCACCCGCTCGCGCCTGACATCGAAGAGAGCCAGCGCAAAATCGCCGTTCAGGCGGCCGGCGAAATCGTCGTCGAAACGCTCGTACGCGGCGAGGACCATCGCGGCGTCCGGCATCCCGTCGCCAGGGCCGGGAATCCGAAGCCGGCACGCCTCGGCGAGCTCCCGGCGGTTATCGAGGCGGCCGTCGAACACCACCGTCGCGTGCGCGGTCGAGGCGAACCCGGCGGCATCACCGGCGGCAACGCCGAAGGACGCGCGAACGCAGACGCGACCTTCGCCGGCCGGGAGGCCGGCCGCGAGCGCCATCGGCTCGAGATCCGACGGCGCCACGGGCGCACCGTCGCGCGCGAAGCGGCCGGCGAACCCGGTCAAGCCCCCAAGCGGTGCGCGACGGCAGCGACCGCCGACGCGTCGAGCGCGCGATCCAGGAGCGCGTCGAACACGGCGTAAAACGGCGCACGGGGCAGGTACTCTCGGGCGATCAAGCGGGCGGTCGAACGGCCGAACCTCCGGTAGAGCGCCACGAACTGCCAGCCCCGGCCGCGCTCGTCGTACACGCGGGCTAGCCAGGCGCGCAGCAGCCATGTCCGCGGATCGTCCACGCCGTAGAGTTGTTCGGCGATCCAACAGGTAAGCTTCGAGTTTCCGCCCGGCGGCGTGCCCGTGGCGTCGCTCTTCTTGCCCCCGCCGCCCTGAATGATGTCCTTGACATGCCCGTACGACATCACCTGCGGCGTGGCGTACGGCTTCTTTGACGCGTGCGCCGGGTCGTTCCTCTGATCGTTGTGGCTCATGTCGTTCTCCGTCACGACGCGCATGGCGCGGTCCGAGTAACAGCGTGCTCGACGATGCGGTCGCGCAACGCCGGCAGATGATCCAGTCCCGAGGGATAGCGAAGCCGGTAGCCGTCGACGCTCGACGCCAGCTGCGCGGCCGCGTCGAACTGCCGGGCGATCCGATCCTTGCCGACGAGATGAATGGTAAACGTGTTCTTCAGGAGCTCCCGCACCATCTCGGAGCGGGATACGGGCCGGATGTCGATCGACGCGGCCGCATCGCGCTCGTCGGGATCCGGCAGCACGTACAGCATGCGCAGCGGAAGGCTCGAGCCGCGACGCGAGCCGTGGTCGAGCGCGAACGACCGCTTGGTCGTCATCGGATTGAGCGGCATGCCGCAACCGGCATGCGGCAGGAAGCGGCCGGCGCTGTCGGGTAGCAGCTTGATGCGGCCCGCACCTGGCATCGCGTGCGGTTCGCCATGGCGGTGTTCGACCATCAGCATGTCGTCGGTGACCAGACGATGGCCGCGCTCGAGAAAGCTCGCAAGGAGGGTGGATTTGCCGAACGTGCAATCGCCCAGGAAACCGATCGCGCCGTCGCCGACTTCCACGACCGCCGCGTGCAGGGGTTCACGCCCCCGTCGAACGAGCGCGACGCCAAGCACCTGCGCGAACAGGAAATTCTGGAACACCGTACGGTCGCAGCCATCCAGGGGCCGGTGCGCGACGCGCGAGCCATCGGCGGCGACGATGAACTCGTACCAGCCCGGCCAACAGAGGTAGATCCGGCCATCGGGCATTTCGCCGCACCCGAATGCATCAACCGTGGGCACCCCCGCGGTGGCGAAGTCGTCATCGCATTCCGAGACGAACGCGATGGGCGCGTGGTGATCCGTCCGAGCCTGGACCTCGGCGTCGGGCAGATCGAACGGCGTGTCGCTGACGATGCGCACGCCGTAGACAGTGTAGCTGTGCCAGGCCGATCGACTCATGGCGCGTTCTCCCACGCGACGATCCGGACGAAGTCACGCGCCACCGGTCCGCCAATGAGCACGCGTTCGCGATCGCACACCCAGGCATGCGACTCAAGGGCGGCGCCCGCTGCGCGCCTGACGCCGATTTCAAGACGCACAGCCCGCTCGCGCGACGTAAAGCGCATCTCGACAATCACCGCCCGCACCAGACAGGTGCTGACGCCGCGGAGGCGCCGGCCGGTCGCTTCGATCGCCCAGATTACGCGCTCGTCGCTGCCTTTGAGCATCGCCCGCGCCAGCGGCCGCAGCCGCGCAAGGCTCGGACGGACCACGGACAGCGGCACCGCGCGCAGCGCGCAATACGCGGCCACCTGCGCCGTCGCCGCCGCGGCAAGCAGCAGCCAGTCGGCGCCGGTCAACCGTCGAGTGCGTGTGGCAGAACGCTGCATGGTCCTCATTGGATCGCGAGCAGACCCTTCGCAGCGAGCGCGTCGACGAACGTCAGCAAGTCCGACCGCAGCCTGTCCCCCGGCGCGTCGAACTCCTGTTGCATCGCCGCCAGTACCGTGCGAAGCGCGCCATGGGTCTCGCACAACTGCCAGATGCGGGTGCCGATGGCATCGAGACCGAAGTACGTGCTGCTCGCCAGGTTCAGGATCACCGCTTCGCCCTGTAACTCGCGGAAGACCACGTCCTCGGGTACGAGGACGGTTTGATCGAGCGTCGTCATGACCGCACTCTCGGAGCGAACTGCGCTGACGCGGCATCGCCGGCGGTCGCCACGGCTGCTGCGAATTGC
>JAYVYV010000198.1:0-30657 GCA_043783985.1 Acidobacteriota bacterium
GGCGCACTGTGGGCGATCGCCGCCGTCGCGGTTCTCGGCGCCTCCTCCCGGACACTGGGCGCCGCGGCGTTCAACCGACATCAGTGGCCAGAGCTGCGACCGTACGAGCGGGTGGCGCTACAGCTCACCGCGGGAATCGGTCTCACCGCTCTGCTCCTCTCCATCGCGGCCACGGCAGGCATGTTCGCATACGGCGTCGACGCGGTCGTGGCGATTTCCGCCGTCGGCACCATCCTCGCGGTGCGGGACGCGTGGCGGGCCGTTCGAGCACGGAGTCGCCCGGTCGAACGGTCCACGATGCCCCGTTGGACGCGGGCGGCCGCCGTGGCGCTGCTCCTCGGCACGGCGATCGCGTGTGCCGGCGCGATTGCGCCGGTGACCGACGACGACGCGCTGGCCTACGTCGTCCCGATCGCGCAGCGAATCGCCTCGACCGGCGGGCTGCGCGTCTGGACGGATCAAGCGCGCGCGATGTGGCCGCAGTCGCACGAGGTCCTGCTCGCATTGATGCTTCGCCTCGGCGGCGACCGGCTCGGTCTCGTGACGGCCTTCGAGTACCTGCTCTGCCTCGGCGTGTTGAGCGCGCTGGCGCGCCGCGTCTGTGAGCGGCCCGAGCACGTCACGGCCGCGCTCGTCATCGCCTTCGGCGCGCCCGTCGTCGGATTCCAGGTGGCGTCGGCGAAAGAAGATCTGCTGCTGCTGGCTGCGACGGCTGCGACGGCATTCTGCCTGGTGGGAAGCGGCGGTGTCGCGGAGCTGGCCGCCGCCGGGCTCTTCGCGGGTTTCGCGGCCGGGGCAAAATATCCCGGCGCGTTGATCGCCGCCGCGGCGGCGGCGTGGCCGCTCATCCGCCGGCGGCAACACTCCCTCCGGGACGCCGCCGTCGTCGCGCTGTGCGCGGCAGCGAGCGGCGGGCTGTGGTACGGGCTGAATCTCTGGAGATACGGCAACCCGGTCGCGCCGTTCGTGTTCGGCGCGCCGCCGACGGTGCTCGATGCCAGTGCCGCGCGCGACTTGGTCGACGGCTACGGCCCGGGCCGCGGTCTCGCCGCGTTTATCGTCGCCCCGGCGCGGATCTTCCTGGAGCCGTCGGTGTTCGGCGGACGGGCCAATCTCTTCAATCCGCTGGCATACGCGGGGCTCGCCGGGTTGCTGGTCGCGCCGGCGCGACGCCGCAGCGGTCCGCTTTTCTTCATCGCCGCCGTGCTGTACACCGGATGGTTCTTCGCCGTGCAGAACGCCCGCCTGCTGCTGCCCGCGGCGGTGATGCTCGCGCCCGCGGCCGCCGATCGACTCGTGCCGTTTGCGCGGCGCCAGCTGACGTTCCGCGTCCTCGCGTGCGCGGCGGGGGCGTTATCGGTCGGCGTGGTGGGCGCTGTTGGCACTGTGCGCGCGGTGCGCTACGTGCGGAACCCGTCCGGTTTCCTCGAGCACGAAACGCAGAACTACGCGGATGTCCGGTGGATGAACACGCATCTCGATCGCCGGCACGATCGCGTCGCGTCGGATCACAAGGTGCTGGCTTATCTCGACGTGCCGTGGATCTTCCTCGCGCCGTCCTATCAGATCGAGTTCAGCCGCGATGAGCTGAACGATCCCGATCGGATGCTCGAGGCGTGCCGGCGCCAGGGCATCACGCATCTGTTCGGCTCCGCCGGAAGCTTCGACAACCTGCGGGCGCATCTGCGCACGGCGTACCGAAATCCAACGTCACGGTTGGGTGGTGTACGCTTTTTTCGCGAGCCCCCGACCGAAGACACGGCGGTGTTCGAAATCGTGTATCCGTCCGATCACGCGTGGCGATCAAGCGACCGAGACGCTGACGCATCCAGGCACACGTCGCTGCAACCGAGCGCGGCGAGGATTGTCGACGACAGGCACGCCGACGGGGAGAATCGCGATGCGAAAGGGGGGGGCGATCAGCGCGGTGACGGCGAGGACCCCGCCCGGAGGCTGGGACGCTGAAGGGATCGGTGGCGGAAGCGGCTGGGTGCGACGACGGCGACGGCGCTCGAGCCGGGCGGTCAGGCGGCGACGCGCGCCATCACGCCATCATCGCGCGGAACAGGATCCGCCGCGCCGGCGGGTGGTTGAACAGGGCGCGGATGAGCGGACGGTGTTCGTTGAAACGCGCGGTCGCCCGGACGATGGGCATGATGCCGTCGGTGTGGGCCAGCTCGAAAAAGCTGTCGATGGCCTTGTCGCTCAGCGACGTGGCCGCGTGCCGCAGCTCCTGCTGCGCCTCGAACTCGTCGGCCAGTTCCGCGCGCCACGCCCGCTCGTAGGCGGACAAGGTCTCGGCATCCAGGCGATCCGACGCGAGCGCCTCGACCGCGACGTCGGCGGCCAGCGCGGCGCTGAGGATGCTGTAATGGATGCCGCCGCCGGTGGTCGGCTTCACGAGGCCCGCGGCGTCGCCGATCGCCAGCATCCGGTCGCCGTAGGTGCGGCCGACGGCACCCAGCGGCAGAATCTTCACCCTCGGCGCCGGACTTCGGTCCATCACGCCCCACCGATCGGCCACTCGATCCAGCATGCGCTCGTAGCAGCGGCGGATGTCGCGCGACGCCATCACGCCGATCCGTACGAACGCGCCGCCGGGGCGGAGGACGGGCACGGCCCACGCAAACCCGCCGGGCGCGACGGCCTGCCCGAAATGAAGCTCGACGTCGCCCGGGTGGCGCACCGCCAGCTCGCGCTGAGCGGTCTGCAAGTACGTGGTCGGCAGGCCGAAACCGAACCGCCGCTGAAACTTGTAGGCCGCGCCGCAGGCGAGCACCGCGAGGCGCGCATCGACCGTGGCGCCGCCCACCGAGGCTCGCACGCCCGCCGCGTCGACCTCGAGCGCCGTCACGCGAGTGGCGACCCGGATCTCGGCGCCGGCGGCGACGGCGCGATCCGCGAGCGCGCGATCGAAGGCCGGCCGATCGATCACCATCGCGAGCGGCGACGGCGTCGTATAGTCCACCGGAATCCCGCCCGGCGACAGGAACCGCACCGACGTCAGCTGATTGAGGGTCGCAGTCTTCGGCAGATCGAAGCTCGAGAAACTTTCGGCCGAGAGGACGCCGGTGCAGTGCACCGGATCGCCGATCCGCGCGTGCTCCTCGCACACAAGCGTCCGCACGCCGCGTTCGGCCAGGCGCGCCGCCATGAAGAGTCCACCCGGGCCCCCGCCCACTATGAGGACGTCTATCGGCCTATCCATGAGTTGCCAGCATTATAAGCGGACTATCACGGGAGGCGACGATTGCGCTTGTCCCATGCGCCGGTTCCGGTGATCCAGAACGAGAGGAGAATCAATTTCAGGTCCAACCAGAAGCTGGCGCGCCGCAGATAGACCTGGTCCAGCCGGAACTTGCTGGTCCGTGTGATGTCGCGCGAGGCGTAGACCTGCGTCAGCCCGGTCAACCCGGGCCTGACGCGGTGGCGCGACGCATAGCCCGGAATCTGGTCCAGCGGCACGAGCTGTCCGTCGCCCCGCACCTCCACCTCGCCCGGCCGCAGCGGCCGCGGTCCGACGAAGCTCATGTCGCCGGCGAAGATGTTCCACAACTGCGGCAGCTCGTCCATCGCGGTCGCTCGCATGACGCGGCCGACGCGCGTGACGCGCGGATCGTTGCGCGTCGCCTGTACCGGCCCCGTGCGCGCTTCGGCGTCCGGCACCATCGAGCGGAACTTCAGCGCGTCGAACACGCGGCCGCCCAGTCCGACGCGCTCCTGGCGGAACAAGACCGGGCCGCGGTCCTCCAGCTTGATCGCCAGCGCGATCAGCATCCACAGCGGGGCCGATGCGATCAGGCCGACGCCCGCCAGCGTGCAGTCGAATGCCCGCTTGATCATGCGGCCCGTGCGACTCCCGCGACGCGCATGAGCAGCTCGTGGTACGCCTGCACCGCGACCGTGCGGTCGTACTGCCGCGCGGCGAGACGCGCGCGCGCGCCCATGTCCCGCGTCATCGCCGGATCGTCGTACATCATCGAGATGGCATCGGCGAGCGCGGCCGGATCGCCGGGGGCGGCCACGAGGCCGCAGCCGCTCTCGCGCGCGATCTGCGCCGGCTCGCTGCTCGGATCGGTGGCCGCGATGTACGCGCGCCCGGCCGCCAGGATCCCGTACACCTTACTAGGGACGATGAAGCCTTCGATGCCGCCCTTCAGCGACACGAGAAACGCGTCGGCGGTGGCGAACGAATCGTGCAGCCTCGCTTTCGGCTGATACGGAAAGAAGCGTACGTTGGTGAGCCCGCGCTGCGCGGCCATGGCTTCGAGCACCCGGCGTCTGGATCCGTCGCCGACGATCGCGACGGTCAACCGTTCCTTCGACCGCAGGCGGTCGGCGGCTTCGATCAGCACGTCGAGGTTCTGCGACAGGCCGACGTTGCCGGAGTGCATCAGGACGAAGCGATCGGCGAGCCCGTGCTCGCGCGCGAACGCGTTGTCCTTGGATCCGGGAACGATCGCGTCGCAGTCGGCCCAGTTGTGGATGACATGAACGCGCGCCGGATCGGCGCCCTTCTCCTCGACGAGCCGGCGGCGCATGCGGTCGCCGAGCGCGACGATCGCGTCGGCATGCCGGATCAGGTACCGGTTGGTGCGATCGAGCGCGCCGTGGACGGCGCTGTTCTGGAAGTCGTCGAGCAGCGTGGCGACCTCCGGGAAGATGTCCTCGCAGAGAAAGACGAAGCGGGCGCCCGTGCGCCGCGCGGTCCACAGGGCGGCGAGGCCGATGATGGGCGGATCGGTCAGCGACACGACCACATCGGGGCGGCCGACGCCGAAGCTCGCCGCCGTCGCGACGGCGAAGTAGCTGACATAGTTGGACGCTCGCGCCGCGAACCGGCCCGGGTCGAGCCGCGTGCCGTTCGCCCGACGGATGTCGACGCCGCAGTGCATCTCCCGGCTCACGGGTCTCAGCCACGCTCCGGTCTCCGCGCCCGACGCGTTCAGCGATCGTCCGGCGACGACGGTCACCTCGGTCCCGTAGCGGCTCACGAGATCCTCGGCGAGTTCGGTCAGGAACTGCCCGGTCGCAGCCTGGTCCGGCCAGTACGACCTGTTGAAGAAGCACACCCTCACGCGGGAACCTCCCGCTGTGCGCGATACCACGCGATCGTCCGGCGGAGGCCGGCGCGGAAATCGGTGGTCGCCCTGAAGCCGAACCGCCGCTCCGCGCGGGTCACGTCGAGCATGCGTCTGGGTTGACCGTCGGGCTTGGTCCGATCGAAGGTGAGCGTGCCCCCGAAGCCGGTCAGCTCGGCGATCAGCTCGGCCAGTTCCCGAATCCCGATCTCGAAGCCGGCGCCGATGTTCACCGGCTCGGGGTCGTCGTAGCGCTCGGTCGCCAGCACGATCGCCTCCGCGCAGTCCTCGACGAAGAGAAACTCGCGCGTCGCGTTCCCCGTGCCCCAGATCACGACGTCGGACGCGCCTGTGTCGGCCGCCTCCAGGCATTTGCGGATCAGCGCCGGGATGACGTGGGACGACTTCGGATCGAAGTTGTCGTGGGGGCCGTAGAGATTGACCGGCAGCAGATGAATCGCGTTGAAGCCGTACTGCTGACGGTAGGCCTGCCCCTGGACCAGCAGCATTTTTTTCGCGATGCCGTACGGCGCGTTCGTCTCCTCGGGATAGCCGTTCCAGAGATCGCGCTCGAGAAACGGCACCGGCGCCAGCCGTGGGTACGCGCAGATCGTGCCGATGCCGACGAACTTTTCCACGCCGTGCTGTCGTGCGAGTTCCATCGTCAGCGCGCCCAGCATGACGTTTTCGAAAAAGAAGCGCCCGGGCGAGTCGCGGTTCGCGCCGATGCCGCCCACGACCGCCGCCAGGTGGATCACGACGTGCGGTGCAAGGTCGGCGTACATCCGCTCGACGTCGCCGGCGAGCGTGAGATCGTACTGCGCCTTGCGCGGTATGAGGACCGCGCAGCCGCGCGTCCCGAGCGCCGCGACGACGTGTCGCCCCAGGAACCCGCTGCCGCCGGTGACGACGACCCGTTTCGATGCGAGGCTTCCCATTCAGATCTCCATCCGCGCGCGCTCGAGCACATGACGGCCGATGACGAGCACGTCCATACTCGTCCTGAGGAAACAGTCGAGCGCCTGCGCCGGCGTCAGCACGATGGGCTCGTTTTCGTTGAACGACGTGTTCAGGAGCATCGGCACGCCGCTGAGGCGTCCGAACGCCTTGATGAGGCTGTAGTAGCGCGGATTCGAGCGGACGCTGACCGTTTGCAGCCGCCCCGATCCGTCCACGTGGGTGATCGCGGGAACGACGGCGCGTTTGTCCGGACGAACCGGGTAGACCTGCAACATGAACGGATCGGGCACGGCGCCGACAAAATACTCGTCGAGCGCCTCTTCGAGCACCGACGGCGCGAACGGCCGGAACCGCTCGCGGAATTTGATCCGCGTGTTGATGATCTCGCGCATGTCGGCGCGGCGGGGATCGGCCACGATGCTCCGGTTGCCGAGCGCGCGGGCGCCCCACTCCATCCTCCCCTGAAACCAGCCGACGACGCGGCCGTCGGCAATCTGCGCTGCGGTCCACTCGTCGAGCGCCGCGTCATCGGTCCACGCCCGGCGCGCGCAGCCGCGTTCGGCGATGGCTGCCCTTTCGGCGTCGAGCGCCGCGACGATCGCGTCGTCGCCGAAGGATGGGCCCCAGTACCCGTGCTCCATCACGAACCCACGCGGACGGCCGGCGATCTGGTTCCACGCGTAGAACGCGGCTCCGAGCGCGGTCCCGTTGTCGCCCGATGCCGGCTGGATGAACACCTCGCGGAAGTCGGTCCGCTCCCGGATCTTGCCGTTCGCGACGCTGTTCATCGCGCATCCGCCCGCCAGGCACAGTCTGGTGCTGCCGGCGGCCTTTTGCACGTGCCGAAGCACGTGCATGGCGCAGCGCTCGTAGGCCTCCTGGAGCGATGCGGCGATCGCTTCGTGCTGCGCGGCGATCGGCTCGTCGCCGCGGCGCGCCGGGCCGAGGAGCGATTCGAGCTTCGACGTGAACACGGGGCCGATCTTCGGTTCGCCGTCTTCCCAGGTCATCTGCACGCCGTCGGACCAGTGCCGAAAGTACGACAGGTCCAGGTCGAATCCGCCGTCGTCGCGTAGGTGGACGAGCGATTCGATCTCGCGGACGTAGCGGGGCTCGCCGTAGGGCGCGAGCCCCATGACTTTGAACTCGTCGCCGTAATTCGGGAACCCGAGGTACTGGGTGATCGCGAGATACAGCAGCCCGAGCGAGTGCGGGAAGAAGACGTGACCATCCACCGACATGCGCGATCCGGTGACCCGTCCCCACGAGGTGCTGACGAAGTCGCCGAACCCGTCGATCGCGCAGATGGCGGCTTCGTCGAAGGGCGAGACGAAGGCCGCGCTCGCGAGATGGGCGGGATGGTGCTCGACGAACCGCATCCGCGGCCGCACACGGGCTTCGTCGAGCGCGAGCGCTGACGCGATCGTCGCCGGCAGCGCCCGGAGGCTCACGATGCTGCGCGCGCGCGCGGCAACCGTTCCCCTGGGTCTGTGCCGCAGGAGGAACAGGGCCTTGCGGACCAGATGCGCGCGCGGATCGCGCGAGACGGCGAAGACGTCGACATCGGCCGGTGTGAGTCCGCCCATGTCCAGGCAGGCGTGCATTGCCTGACGTGGAAATCCGGCGACGTGCTTGATCCGGCGGTAGCGTTCTTCTTCGACCGCCGCGACGAGCTGACCATCGCGCACGAGCGCCGCCGACACGTCGCCGTGATAGGCATTCAGCCCGAGAATGTTCAGAACGCCACCGGAAGCAAAGCCCTGAATCGGTCACGGAACCGCTCCGCGGTGAACTGCTGGAGGAACCGCGCGCGGCCGCGCGCACCCATCGCCTCGGTCGCGGGGCGGTCGCGCAACACGCGCACCACGCCGTCCAGCAGCTGCGCGCGGTCGCCCGGGTCCACGAGCAAGCCGGTCTCGCCGTCGGCGATGATCTCGGCCGCCGCGCCCCGGCTGCCGACGCAGGCGCGCCCGGCCCGCATCGCCTCGACGAACACGAACCCGAAACCCTCGTCGCGGCTGGGCATGACGAACGCGGCGCACCGCTCGTACTCGCGGAGCAACGCCTCCTCGTCCAGCCTGCCCAGGAACGTCACCTGATCGCCGAGACCGAGCGCGGCCGCCTTCTGCTCGAGCCTTCCGCGATCGTCGCCGTCGCCGACGATCCGGAGGCAAGCGCCGTGGACCGCTGCGGCGACTTCGCGCCAGATGTCGAGCAGCAGATCGTGCCCCTTGTAGCGTTCGTCGGTCGCCATGCGGCCCACGATGAGGGCCGACGGCGGTCCGCCTGCCGCATGATTCGCGTCCGGCATCGGTTCGACGCCGAGATGGCAGACCGCGACGGCGCGATCCGCGAAATGCGGATTGGCGCTCCGAAAGCCGTCGCGCGTGAAGTGCGAGATGGCGATCAGTCGCGCCGTGCGATCGAGCGCTGCGCGCTGGAGGCGGTTGACCGGCTTCCACGCCTCGACACCGCAGAGCATCGTTGTCACCGAGGCGCCGCGGGCGGCGAACGCCAGCGCTGCCGGGGCGAGGTGCAGGTGCGTGACGATCACGATGGTGCGCCGATCGGCGGACGCCGCGCCTCGAAGCGCCGACGCCGCGAAGCGCAGGGAGCGTCCGCCTGCGCCGCGCACGCCAGCGGGCCCGAGACGGGTCGCAGACCGCGGCTCGTGCAGCGCGAGCACCGTCACGTCGTCGAAGGTGCCGGTGACGAGGCGAGCCAGCCTCGAGATGCCATCGTAGCCGCGGATGTTCGGCGTCAACACGACCACGGGCGCAGACACGTCAGAGGAGATCCGCGTACAGGCGGGCCATCTCCGGCGCGATGGCGTCCCACGAGTAGCGATCGCGCGCGAAGGCGGCTGCGCGCTCGCCCATGCGGGCGCGCTGCACCGGGTCGTCGGCCAGCACCCGGATCGCCTCGGCGATGGCGGGTGACGTCTGGTCGACCCAGAAACCGGATCCGCTCGTTTCGATCCCGCTCCACGGACAGGTTCGCGTCGCGATGACCGGCACGCCGCTCGCCAACGACTCGACCACCGCAAGCCCGAAGCTTTCGGAGTCGGAACACTGGACGGTCACGTCGGCGTCTTTGAGGAGCGCCCACTTCTCGGCGCCGTGGATGGCGCCAATCGCGTGCACGTGATCGGCGTCGCCGGACATTCTCCGCAGCAGGTTGGGCACCAGGCCCTGCTCGTCGGGTCCGGCCAGCACCAGGTGCACGGAGGGATGCGTCTTCCGCACTTCGGCCACGGCGTCCGCCAGCAGATCGAGACGCTTGATGCGGTGCATGCGACCGAGAAACAGCACGACGAACGCATCGGCCGCGATGCCCAGGCGTGCGCGGTAGCCGCGCGACGCCCGCTGCGCTTCTCGCAGGTCGACGCCGTTGGGCACGACGGCGATCGGCACGCCCAGACCGAGATCGCGGAGAGCGACGGCTTCCTGCTCGGAGGTCGCGTGCAGGAGCGCCGCGCGGGTCAGGGTGCGGTGCTCGAGCAAGGTATAGGCGGCGACCTTGCGCCACCGGCCGCCCTTCATGGCCTCGGGTTGCAGCATCCCTCGCGGCGAGATGACGTACGGCACGCCGGCGCTGCGGGCAAGGCGCGATGCCCGCCATTCCGGCACGTTCCACAGGCCGTGGATATGGCAGACGTCGGCGCGCTCGAGAGCGGCCGCGAGCGGGGCGCGGACATCCGCGCTGAAAAATCTCCGCGGAAACGCCGCGCGCGCGTAGTGCACCGGCACGCCTTCGTGCCGGTCGCCGTCGGAAGGCGACGGGCGAAGCGGGGTTCGGCCGTTGGCGGTCGTCGTCACGACCTCGACGTCGACGCCGGCGCGCTGCAGCCCCTGGCACAAGCCGAGTATCGACGCCGGAGGCCCGCCGTACACGAGCGCGGGCGCGAAATACGCCGACACGTGCAGGATCCGCATTCGCGCTAGAAGCGGTCCTGTTCGAGCGGCTGATCGAAGTGCAGCGTCGCATCCCTTCTGGACTGGTTGGCCGCCACGCGTACCATCAGGAACCGGTCGAGCATTACGACGGGAGCGCCGAGATACACCATGAAGCCGACCGTGACGCCGAGCGACATGGCCCAGGATCGTTCGAAGAGGTAGACCGACAGCCAGAAGGTGACGGTCGCGAACGCGACGAACAGTTCGCGATGCCAGATCAGCTGGCGGAACAGGGCGTAACAGAAGCCGACGAAGACGCCGAACGCGAAGATCGGTGCGAACATCAGCGGCACACCGTAGTCGATATAGGATTCGGCGGCATACCCGAACGCGATCGTTGTCCCCCGCTCCCGTCCGGAGACGGCGACGTTGGCATACTTGCGAACCATGTCGCTGTCGGACATCAGCTCTCCTTTGTCCGGGAAAAAGATTCGGGGTGTGACGACGTGAGTGAGCGCCGTCATGAAGATTGCGCCGTGGGTGTGGGGCAGGACCGACGGTACTCGCGCCACGGCCAGCGCCGGATAGTAGATGGTCCACATGCGATCGACCAGAGCGTCCGCGGTGTGCCAGATATCGGCCGCGTCGCCACGGAAGAACTCGGACGTGAGATCGCGGACGCGTTCCACGCGCGCGCTGCGCGACGTGGCGAACTTGTCCATCTCGATGTATTCACTCCGGTACTCGCCGCGAATACCCATCCACACGAGGCCCAGCGTGCCGGCGAGCACGATCCCGGTGGCGACGACGGCCCAGTGCCGCGAGTTGCGTCGATCGAACACCTCGAGCATCGCAAGCACGCCGAGGACGATCGGCTCGCGGAATCCCGCGAAGAACCCGGTGATGCCGAGCACGATTTCGCCCATCACCACGATGCCCATCAGCCCCCACCGCGGCGGCGGAGCGCAGAAGCGGCGCAGGATCAGGAACAGGACACCGAGTCGGCCGGTGTCGAGCGTGGCGATGATCTGGCGCAACGATGGATAGTCCGGCGCCAGCGCCAGCAACGACCCTTCGATGAAGATGCTCGCCGCGTACGCGATCAGCAGCGTGCCGAACGTGAACGCGAAGTCGGGCCGAGGCACGTTCGGGTCCGGCGGCTTGCGTAGTCGGAGCCCGAGTTGGATACCGCCCGCGAGCGCGAGGCAACACCCGAGGCCTATGAGCACCATCGGACGGTAGTCGCTGGCGTAGTGGGCCTGCACTTCATGGCCGGTGACCGCACGATAGAAGACGCCGAGCACCACCTGCGTCCATTGAAACGTCAGCGCGAGGGGCAGTGCGAACAGCGCATCGTGCGTCCACACGAGCTTGATACATATCCACAGGGCCAGGATCGCCGCGCCGGCGATCCAGTCGTCGCACACGTAATACGCCAGAAACGTCGCCAGCGCGACACCGCCCAGCTCCAGATCAGAAATGCGCATGGGAGTACTCGTGTGAACCGCCCGTGAAGACGTGCGCCCATGCGCTTGCGAACCGGCTTGCGTTGTAGCGTTCAGCGGAGAGCTGCGCCGCCCGTCCGGCGCTGGCAAGCGCTTCGGGCCGGGCGAGGAAGAACTCGAGCCCTTCCGCAATCGCTTCCCCGGTCACGCGCGAACAGAGCCAGCCGTCACGCGTATGGTGGATCATGTCTGGCAGGTTGCCGCTCGGCGTCACGACCGACGGAACGCCGGCGAGCTTGGCTTCGAGCACGACGAGACCGAAGCCTTCGCGGTGTTCGAGACGGCTGGGACAGCAATGGATGCTGGCGCGGGCCAGCAGCGCCGGCACCTCTTCGGTGAACCCCAGGAAATTCACCGCACCCGCCAGGTCCGCCCGTGACGCGCGCTCCCGCAGCGCAGCCTGGTACCCGCGGGATTCGGGCGATTCCCACCCGTCCATGTCGCCCACCACATCAAGAGTGGCGTCGACACCGCGGCCGCGGAGCAACGCCACGGCCTCGAGCAGCAGATCCAGCCCTTTCACCGGAATGATCTGGCCCACGAACACCACGCGCCCGGGAACCCTCCCGGCCGACTCCGACGACGGCGATCGACGGCGGGGCGCCATGTTCTCAATCGTGTCGATCTTCTCACCCGGGATGCCGTGCGCCATCAGCTCGCGTCGCGTAAAGTCCGAGTTGGCGACGTACCGATCGACGACCGGATTGATCGCGCGCCGCCATAAATGGCGGTAGAACGTTCCGGTCGGCGGCGCCGTGCCGAGGCGAGCGATGATCCGAACGCCGCGCGCGCGCAGCCAAACGAGCGCCGGCAGATTGCGCAAGGCCACCTCGAAGTCCGGCAGCAGCACGTGCGTCGGACGTATCCGTCTCGAGACGCGCAGCAGATTGACGCTGACGAGGCACACTTCGATCAGCATCTTGAAAATCGACGCGGGCGTGAGGTTCCGGCGTTTCAGCGGGTACCAGTATGGCCCGCGCGACCAGCTTACGCCGTTCGCTTCGGCCAGCCGCGTGATGCGGAAATTTTCCCAGCTGTTGACGATCGCGTGGCTGACCACCCCGCTGTCGCGTATCGACCTCAGGACCTCGAACGTCATGCGCTCGAGACCGCCCGCGATGACCATCTGGCCGCAACAGGCAACGACGCGCCTGGGCGCATCGCGCCACACGGGCTCCGGCCCGCGCGAGCGGGGCAGCGCCGAGCGGCAGGCGCGCACCAGGCCGGCGGTCATCTCGGAAAAACTGTAGCGGCCGTTTTGCGCTCTGCACGCGGGGCCCCAGTCGTATCCGCGGTCCTTGCGCTCACGAACCTGCGAGAGCGCCTTGACGAGTGCAGGCATGTCGTCGAACGGGAAGGTGTATCCGGTTTCACCCTCGCGAATCATGTCGGGCGCGCAACCGACGGCCGTGCTGACGATGCAGGGGAGGCCGGTTGCCAGTGCTTCGTTGACGACCAGCCCCCACGTCTCCGGAAAGGCGCTCGGCAGCACCAGGCAGTCGGCAATGCCGTACAACCCGCCGAGCTCGGTCTGGTTCTTGAAGCCCGTCATCCTGAGATCGACACCGTGACGCGCGGCCTCCTCGGACACGTCGTCTTGCAACGGGCCGGATCCCACGATGACGAGCGTTGCTCCCGGCGCGAGCATCGACACCGCGCGCACCAGATGAAGGGGCCGCTTGGACGGCACAAGTTTACCGACAAACAGCGGGACGAATGCGTCGGGATCGATCCCCAGTCCGCGGCGCGCGGCTGCGCGGGCCTCGGGCTGGCGCACGATCGCGGCGGACGCCGCGAACATCGCGTTGTCGACGGCATGAGGGACGCGATAAATTCTGAAATCGGGCACGCCGAACGACCGCAGGTACTCGGTCGTGCGCACACCCGGCGAGAGGAATCCGTCGAACTGGCGGAGAAGGATGTGTGTCTTCAGCCTCCAGAACGGGCGCTTCCAGTTCCGGGGGGCGCTCTCGAGGTAGGAGTCGCCCCGCCAGAGCACGGGTACGCCGAGCCTTCGGCACCAGAGCAGGGCGCGGACCAGGGTCGCCGAGTACCAGCCCGTGATCAGGACGACGTCGGGAGCGGTCTCCATGATGGTGCGGCCGATTTGCGCGACGTCGAGCCCGGTGAAGTCGGCGCTGTCGATTCGATCGCCGGGCTCCGCCGACCTGACGGTGATCGAGCGGTAGCCGTGCGTGAGCGGCACGTCCCAGAGGAACGCGCGCCCGAAACCCACACCCTGCTGTTCCGGCGTCGGCTGCGTGGCATAGACGACCGTCAAATCGATGTCCGGCGCGTTCGCCTGTATGTGACGAAACCACGGCGCGTAGTACTGAATCGGATGCGTCAGCACGGCGGTGAGCTTGATGGGCGTCAGCACGCGGCGACTCGATCGAACACCGCCGCCAGCTGGTGCGCGAGACGACGCGCCGAGACCTCGGCCAGACGCTCGACCGCCACATCGCTCGAACTGTAGGCGCAGCGCGCGGCGAGCGCGCCCAGATGACGCGCGACCTCGGCGATGTGCGTGTCGGCGGTCGGCCAATCGCCATAGGTGACGATCCGCACGGACGGCTCGGACGCCGCGGTGCGCAGAATGGACACGACGCTGCTCGCCTCGTGGAACAACGCCAGGATGGGCCGCTGTGCCAGCAGCGCTGGATACAACTTGCTCGCGGTGTAGTGGCGCTCGGAGCTACCAAGCATCAAGATTCCCGACGCGTCGACCAGCACCGCCAGCGCGTCGAGATAATCCAGCCGTCCCGGCACTTCGGTCACCACGTCCGCCACGCCGAGGTCCCTGGCCATGGGCAGCACGCGGTAGTCGGCGGAACGGGATTGATTGCTCGTCCCGAAGAAATGGAGGCGCAGGCGCGCAGCCGCGGGATCCTGACGCAGCGCGTGCGCCAGCCCGCTCAGCAACAGGCGCAACGTCTCGACGCCGGTCGGCAGAAGCGTGCCGACATAACACAGGTGCACGAGCCCATCCCTGGCGTCGAACCGGGAGGCCGTCGGCGGCCGCCGGCTCAGTGCTTCGAAGTCGTCGGGCTCGAACCCGAGGGGAATGACGCCGTGGGGGATCCGTTCCGCTGCCGGCAGGCGTGCGACGATGCCGTCAATGGTGCCCTGTGAGACGGCGACGATCGCATCCGCCGCGCGCACCGCCCGCGGTTCGAGCCACATGCCGAGCCGGCGCGACACGCGGCTCTTCCAGTCGACGGCGCCGTCGACGCCCCCGCCGACCGACTGGCCCCACGCGCCCACCCACGGATCCTGATAATCGAGCACGAACGGCACGCCAAAGGAGGACTTCAGGCCCGCGCCGAGGAGCGCGGGATACACGGGATACACCGTGATGAACAGGGCGTCGAACCGTTCGCGCGACAGCAGATCGCGGCAGGTCTGACGAAGACCGGTGAAGGCCCGCAGACCCAAATCTCCTAGCCCGGTCCAACGCGTGGCTCCGGGCTTCCACGCCGGCGCCCGCACCACCTGCACCGAGGAGGGAACGAGTGCCTCGAGACCGGGATCGAGCCGTCCTTCGTACGCCGACCGATCGAGCGTCACCACAGTGGGTGTCCAGCCGGCCTCGCCAAGATGCGGCGCGAGCAGGCGAACACGATGGGACGCCGCGCTCGAGTCCGGGGGAAAGTGCGGGCTGACCATCAGCACACGCCGCATGGCTAGGTGATCTTCTCCACGCAGACGCCCACGGCCATCAACGCTTGACCGCGTCCACGTAGAGCGAGTACGGCTTGTGCTGATCGCGATCCTGGGCGAGCGCCTGCAGCAGGGATCGGCCGAAGTGGACGCGCTCGATGACCGTGAAACCAGCGGCGCGCAACCGATGCGACAGCGTCTCGAAATCGTAGGCCCAGCGGTGCTCGTGCCACGAATGGAAGACGTGGTTGATCACGTCCATCCGCGTCGGTAAATCGGCGGGAAACGGCATCGGCACGGCGAGCTCACGCAATCCGTCGAGACTGGGCTGACAATACGCGCGGAGATACCGCTCTGCGTCCGGGACGATGACGCGCAGCACGCCGCCCGGCTCCAGCGCCCGCCGGCAGTCGCGCAGGAAGGCCGGCAACTCCTCGCGCGGTTCTATGTGCTCGAGGAAATGTTCGACGCGAATCCCAGCCGCGCTCCCGTCGGCGAGCGGCACGCCCCGACGGCAGTCCCACCGCACGCGCGGCGGAGGGCCGAGCAGTTCGATGTTGATGAAGCCGTCGAGCACCTGCGGGCCGCACGCCACGTTCACCAGCACATGCCGCATCGCGCGAATCTGCCCCAGCCGGCGGCGCCGGCCGGGGAGCACCGCGTTCTGAAACCCCACGAGCCATGCGTTCGCTTCGAAGCGCAGCTGATCGAACAAAAAGCGCGTGATCGGCAGGTGCGCGAACAGCCAGCGTCCCGCCCGCTGCTTCAGCGTGCCGCTCACCGTGCACTCCCGGCCGCTTCTGCTCGCTCGACGCGGCGCGCCCTCATCCCGACGCGGCTCCGAGCCGCTGGTACAGCCTCTCATACTCGCCGGCGATCGCGCTGTCGGAAAACCGGCGCTCCGCTTCCGCGCGCACGGCCGCCCGGTCGATCTCGGGGAGGCGCGAGACGAGCGCCGTCATCTCGTCGACCGAGTCGCACAAAAATCCGGTGCGGCCGTGGTCGATGCCTTCGGGGACGCCGCCGCGGCGAAACGCGATCAGCGGCGTACCGCACAGCATCGATTCCGGCAGGACGACCGGAAACGGTTCCTCCCAGTCGATCGGCAGCAGCATGGCCGCCGCGCCGCTCAGCAACGTCTGCTTTCCGGCGTCGCCGACGGGACCGATGTACGTCACGAGGTCGCCGTCGACGAGCGGCGCGATCGCCTCCCGGAAATACGCCTGCTCGTCAGGGAGCGGCGAGATGTTGCCGGCGATGATGAGACGCCGGCGCAGTCGGCGCGCGACCGCGATCGCGCGGTGCACGCCTTTGCAGCGGTCGAGGCGCCCGAGAAACACGAGCGGCGCCGTTACGGGATCCGTCCCTCCGGCGAAGGTGTATCGCGCCGGCACCGCGCAGTTGTAGATGACGGACCAGTCACCGCCGCCGGGGCATCCGGTGTCCCGCATCCTGGCGCTCACGGCGGTGTAGTGCAGCCGCCGGGCGCCGAGCCGCCGCGCGGTGGCCATGTTGCGGGGGTTCACCGTCCGCATGTAGGTCTGCACTTTCGGCACGTTGAGCGCGAGCACCGGCGCGAGGTACGCCAGCCGGCCGAAATTGTGGATCACGTCGAAGCGGTGCGGCGCCCGAAGGAACCGGGAGGCGAGCGTCAGCGTGTTGCGTGTGTTGCTCCAACGCGTCCACTCGCCCTCGCGCCCGAACGGCTCGACCTGCCCGCCCACATGCGAGCCTGGCGCCGCCCACAACGTGACGTCATGTCCGAGGACCGTGTACCGGTCCGCGAGGTCGGCGATGACCCGCTCGATGCCCCCGTAATGGTCGGGCGGGACCTTGATATACGGGTCCATCAGCAGGAGAATCTTCACGCGAGCGCCCCGCGAACCAGCGCGGACAGCCTGCCGCGCTCCAATGGATGTTCCCAGTGCCATCGCCGCGTCGCGGCGTGCCATGCCGTGCGCTTGGCGCAGTCGAGCTCCACGGGATCGCGCGCCCAAAGGGCGAATGCCGTCGCGAGCGCGTCCACGTCGCCCACGGGCACCAGCGCGGCGGCGCGCCCGAGGTCTACGCCCAGCGCGTGCTGCCCCGGCGTATCGGTGATGGCGACGGCCAAGCCGGCGAGAATATAGGTGAACGCTTTGTTCGTCAGACAGAGTTGCCGGTTGCGCGGGGTCATCTGCTCGAGCGCAAGGCCGATGTCGTGTCCGCGCGCGCAGTCCACCATCGCGTCCGGAGGAGCCGGCGCCAGCGGTACGATCTCGACGCGAGGAGCATGCGTCGCCGCGAGCGTGGTGAGCGCGTCGAGGTACCCTGCGTGCGGACGCCCCCGAAGCGCCAGTTGCGCGGCGACGCCGGCACGGCCGAGCGCGAGGACCGCGTCTTCCAGCCCCCGCCCGGGTCCGATCGTCTGGCTGAACCAGTACACGCGCAGCCGCGCGGGATCGACGCGCGACACATGAGGCGCCTGCGGCGGTAGCGGAAACGTGTTGTGGATGACCGTCGCGCCGACGCCGTTACGTTCGGCGTACGCGGCCGCGATGGCTTCGCTCGACGTCGTCACGAAGGCGGCGCGCGGCAGCACCGCGTGTTCGATGCGCGCCGCGAGGGCGTGAACGAGCGGCGCGTCGGCACCGGGCGTCTCGCCGCTGTGAAAATCTTCGAGGTCCACGGCGTACGGCGTCCTGCAGCGTCGGGCCGCCTCCGCGATGGCGGCCAACGCTCCCGTCGTGCCGCCGTAAATCAGATCGCCGGGATCCGCGCAAATCGCCCGGACGAGCTCCGAGTGGACGCGGCCGAATGCGCGCGACACCACCGCGAGCGGCGCGCGGGCCGGGCCGATCGCCGCTGCGGCCGCGCGCGCGGCGCGATAACGCGCCCCGGTCCACCAGTACGTTGTGCCGCCCGCCCCGCGGCGATAGGTGATCACGTCCGCCGTCCACCGGCGGCGCGACGCAACGTCCCGATCCGTCTCGGTCGCCCACGGTTCATGGTGGGTCGCGACGACGCGGACGTCGTAGCCGTCGGCAGCCAGGGCGTCGGCGCTCTTCAGCATGCGCGGGCAGGTCGAGAGATGACCGGACGTGACCACCGTCACACGCGGCCGGCGGGGTGGCGACGTCATGCCGCGTAGATCTTCATGTAATCGCGCGCGATGTCGTCCATCGTCCTCACCGGCGGGAGTGAGCGTCGCCAGACGTCGATCGTGGTCTTGGGGCTCGTCGCCGCCTCGACGAGCGCCGCCGACAGCGCCGCGGCGTCCCCGGGCGTCACCAGCCGCCCGTTCACGCCGTCCTGAATCAGTTCGGCAGGGTTGCCGACCCGGCTCGCGATGACCGGCGTACCGACCGCCATCGCCTCGAGCGCGATCGTCGGGCCGTTTTCAAACCACAGCGACGGCGACAGCAGCGCGTCGAGTTCCGCGAGCACGGCAGGGATGTCGGTGGACGGCACGGCCGGCTCGAAATGAACGCGCGGATCGTCTCCGACCGTGCGGCGGAGCTCTGCGGCGAGTGCGCGGGTCTCCGCGTCGAGCGCCGGCGCGCGGATGTCGAGCCGGAAGTCCACCTCGCGCGGGATGGCCAGCACCGCGCGCGCGATCGTCATCAGCCCCTTCGCCGCATGAAGACGTCCCGCGAAGCCAAAATGCACCGGCCTTTGGGTCGGCCGTTCGTCGGGACCCGGCTTGCGCCTGACGTCACTCTGGCTCACGCCCAGCCGATTGATCGCCAGTTTCTCCGCTGGCGAACCGTCAGCCACCAGCATGCGGTAGGCGATATCGTTGAGGACGACGAAGCGATCGACGATCCCGAGGAGCTCGCGCTGCATTTTCTGGTACTCGGCCACGAGCGCGCTCATGCCGAGGACCGTGCCGGCCTTTCCAGGCAGCACCCGGAGCGTCGTACCGAGCCACGGCGGAATCGCGCCCGCCAGCCGCGACGGCAGCGGCGGGAGGCCGACGTGCGTCAGGCTGCACGCGGCGCACTTGGCCGGCCATACGATGCCGTCACACGGATGCTTCCCGCCTTCCATCAGTTCGCCGGTGCGGCACAGATATCCGAGGCTGGGAAGATGGCACGTCGCAATCATCCTGATGCCGAGGCGACGGGCTTCTCGAAACTCCGGAAGGCCCACGCCGGTCTTGATGCTGTGAATGTGCAGGATGTCGGGCCGCTCGTCGGCGAGCCACCGCGCCAGGTGCGCGGCGCCCGGCATCGCGACGCGATGATAGGCCTCGTCGCGCGTCGGGTGGTCGCTGATCGGGTATCGAAAGACCGGCACGCCGTGGTGCTCGTACTGATCGGGGGCGTTCCGGTGTGGATCGGGTGCCGCGATCAGCACTTGGTGTCCCGCCTCCTGCAACCGGCGGCTCAGTCCTTCGACGTATACCTCGGTGCCGCCCACGCTGTCGGGAAAGTACCAGCCGAGCAGGTGGACGATCTTCAGGCGTGCACCGTCAGATGCTGGTGCGCCCACTCGCTTGACGGGGTCAGACTCGCACCTGACGCTGCACCGGCGTTCCGGCTGTGGTGCTGCGTCGCGGAGGGCGCAGATAGCGGACCCAGTCAACCGGCCGCACGGAGGAATGCGTGACAATGGCGGCGGCCGTCGTCCAGCGTCGTCTGCGCAATTGCCGGAAGGAGGAGCGCGCCAGGGTATAAACGAAATTGGTTTTGGCCTGCTCGAGCGCCGGCCCCCGCAGCGGACAGTCAGGGGAATTCAGCATGGTCCAGCATGCAGCCTTCGCCTGCGCATATTCCAGGTCGGCGGTGCCGCCGACGAGCTCCTGCCCGGAGTGAAGCCGGTAGTAGAACAGGTCGCCGGGCACCAGTAAAACGTTCACTCGTGCACATGCTTTCAGCCAGAAAAGGTAGTCGGATGCCACGCCAGCCAGCGGAAAACCGCCGAGGTCGCGGAACGCGTCCGCGCGAAACATCGCGCTGGCCGGGCCGAGGTGGAAGAGCCCGGAGCCCAGATATTCGCGTTCGTAGGCGAGCTGCGGCGTCAGGAGCATCGGGCACGATCCGCCGGGCCAATAGCCGCTTGCGGAGAGTGCGAAGGCCGCGCCCGGCGCAGCGTCGAGCGGCTCGGCCATCGCCGTCAGACAGTGCGGATACATCAGATCGTCGGAGTCGTGGTACTTCAGGTACCGGCCGCGGGCCAGTGTGCTGGCGTAGTTCCTGTTTTGAAACTGCCCGAGGTTCCGCTCGTTCTGCACGAGGCGCACGCGCGGATCGGAAACGTAGGATCGGGCCACCTCGACAGTGCCGTCGGTCGAACAATCGTCGACGATGACGAGCTCGAAGTCGGTGAGCGACTGCGCGAGGACGCTCTCAATCGATTCCGCGATGAAGGACTCGCGGTTGTAGGTCGTGAGGAGCACGCTGACACGGGGTGTGGTCGACATGGAGGTGTGAACGCGTCAGCGCGGCCAGGCGTACGCGATGCGATGGGCGAGCTCGGCCGCGGTGACCGCGGCCAGCACGACGAACCGCGATCGTTCAAGCGGCGGTTCGGCCGGCCGCGCGAAATCGTTCCGCGTGGTGAAGCCGACCGTGAAGCCGAGGTTCGCGGCGATCGCGATGGTCTCTTCGCTGTAGTCCGCGCCTGGCGCCCCAAACGGGTACGCCACCGTGTCGATGCGCTGCCCTGTCCACGATTCGAGCGCCGTGCGGCACGACTCGAGCTCGCGACGCTGAACGTCGGCAGGCGCGTGCGCGAGCGGCGTATGCGACGCGGTATGTACGCCGATGGTGAACCCCTCGTCTGCCATTTGGCGGACCTGCGCTTCCGTCATCGGCGCGAGGTCCGGCGCTGCGTCTGCCGGCGTGTCGTGCTCGGCCGCCGCCTTCCGCCACCCCTCGTCAGGCAGCGCGCGCAACTGTGCGACTGCGGCCGGCCCGAGCGCCATCGCCACGGCGTCGAACCAGAACAGCCGCTGGCGTTGCACCGGGTCGGAGCAGACGAACACGGTTGCGGGAATCTTGTACCGGCGGAGGATCGGTCGCGCCAGCTCGAACACGCTGCGATACCCGTCGTCGAACGTGATCAGGACGGGCCGATCGGGCAGCGCGCGTCGATCCGCCCGCGCGTCACGGAAGGTCGCCAGGTCGATCGGGTGACATGTCTCGGCAATCATCCGGCACTGCGCATCGAATGTTTCCGCGGCCACGTGGAGGCTGCCGAAGGGGACGCTCCCGTCGTGTGCCGGCGACTCGCGAATGCCGTGATAGCAGAGCCCGAGCACACCGGGAAATGCGTCGCGCCGGAGCCGGCGGGCATACCAGCCGGCGGCCAGCAGACCGGCCTTGACCGAATCCGTGAACGGCAGCGGAATCATCGCGGCGTCCGGCAGGAGATCGTCGTCAGCACCGGGTATCGGGGATCGTGTACATCGAGTTCCGCGCCGGTCAACTCCTCGAGCGCGAGCCCCAGCTGCGCCGCGACCGCGGCAAGAGAGTTGCCGTGACCGTCAATCTCGAGTGTCGCGCCCGGCCAGGCGGTGTCGAGCCGCTCGCGCCACCCGTCGGGCGACAGCCGCCAATAATCGGGCGCGTCGGCGGTGAGCGGCAGCAGGCCTGCAGCCGACGCGAGAATGATCCCACCGGGGCGGACAATGCGAAGGGCGTGGGCGAGGGCGAGATCGAGCTCGCGAAAGTGCGGCAGCGCGTTGGGAAGCAGCAGGCAGTCGTAGGCGTGGCTCGGGATCGTGTCCCCGCAGTGGGCGAAGTCGCAGAGGTACGTCGGGCTGAACTGCGGCACGACGTCGAACGTGTCGGCGATCGCGACCTGGTGGCCGAACCGCTTCGTGTAATCGTTCGTCTGCACTTCGAGGACGTCGCCCGTAATCACATCGCGGCGCGTTGACAGGAACTGGTGCAGGTAGTACCGGTCGATCGGCGTGCCGCGCTCGAAGCCGTAGTGTGACGAGAAGGGCGTTGTCCGCCGCAGGTTGCCCCAGCGCGGCAACCCGTAGCCGCCCATCAGGCAACGGAGCCTGGCGGTCATGGCAGGACCGGCCAGCTGTTTCGCACGAGCCGTCGCAGCGGACCGCAGTGTCGTTCTCGCCGTCATCGTGCCGCCCGGATGGCCGTGCGGATGAAGCGCACGACTGGATTGGGAATCCACGGCTGATCGAGACGGCTGCCGTACGTCAGATGCGACCCAGGCCCATGCGGACGATACAGCTCCGGCCAGCGTGCGTAGAGCTTCTGGTAATCAGCCACGCGATCGCGGATGTCGAAACGTGACGCCGCCGTTCGCCGCGCGTGCGCGCTCATCGCCTCGAGACGACCGCGATCGCGTTCGAGATGCGCGATGGCCGAGGCGAAGGCGGGTACGTCTCCGATCGGCAGCCGCGCACCGTTCACACCGCTCTCGACCACCTCGGGCACGCCGCTGACGATGTCGCTGACGACCGGCGGCAACCCGGCCGCCATGGCCTCCAGCAAGGCCACCGGGAATCCCTCGTGACGCGTCGGCAGCACGAAGACATCCTGCTCCTCGTAGAGCGCGCTCAGGCGAGACGCCGTCAGCGGTCCCATCCAGCGGACAGCGGGATTGAACACCCAGCGGCGCCGCAGCTCGAGTTCGTCGGGGCCGCCGCCGGCGAGCGTCCACTTGACGGTCACGCCCGCGGCTTGCAGCGCGCGATCGATCTCCGGTAAATCGAAGACGCCTTTTTGTCCGTGTTCATAGCGGCCGCCGTACACCAGTCGCAGCGGCCCCGCCCATGGTTTCCGCGCGATGTGAGGGATGGGAATCCCGTACGGCAGGTGGTAAATCGTCGCGGCGCGGTGAGGCAGCCGTGTCAACAGTTCGTCGTACATCCGCTGCGAATACGCGACGTAGGCGTGGATGATGGCATCGTGTCGAACGGCGAGGTCGTAGTAATACTCGGTGTCCCCATGCAGGATGTGGACAACCGCGCGGCCCAGATCGTACGCCGATGCGACTGCCAGATCGAGGAGGTCGGCTGCGACGTACACACCGCCGCCGCGCGGCAGCGCCTGGACGATCCGCCGTATCGCCGCGTACAGGTTTTCCCGAGGAAGACGGTTCTCGACCGTCGTCTGCGAGTCGGCGGCGAGCGTTTGGTCGTACCGCGTGTCGACGTTCAGATAGTTGTGCGTCAGCACGGCATGGTAGCTGAATGCGTCCGGGCGGCGGTACGCGAGCAGGTTCGCGATGATATTCATCATCCCGCCCATCTTGTCGGGCAGGACGTACACCACGCTCGGCCGTTCGGTCATGGACGCCACGCCCGTACGGTCATCGCCCATTGCATGGCCTTGCCTGGAAACGGGGTGTCGGCGCCGGCCCGGGGCTCGCGCCACGTCAGCGGCACGAACTCGTCGATCGAGTAGCTGAACCCGGCGCGCGTCAGGAGCTCGAGGACGCGCGGCGTCTGCCGGACCGACGGGTCGAATTCGTGCAGGTCCATCACCAGCGCCTTCACGCGATGCAGCACCGGCTCGCAATCGGCAAGAACAGCGTCCTCGGCGCCTTCGATGTCGAGCTTCAGCAGATCGACCGGCCCCTCCTCCAGGACGTCGCGCAGACGAAGGCTCGGCACGGTGGTCGCGCGGCCCGCGACGGCTCCCGGCAATGCGCTGATCATCCCCGAGTCGCTCCCCTCGCATTGAAACGTCAGGGCACCGTTCGAGGTCCAGAGCGCCGCGTGGCGCGCGTCGACGTCGCTCGCCCCGTTGGCCTGCAGGTTGGCGGTGAGCATCGTAAACAGCGCGGGGTCCGCTTCGAATGCCGCGATGCGCGCCTTCGGATACATCCGGCGGAAGAACAAGCTTGCCACGCCAACGTTGGCGCCGCAGTCGAGAATGCGGGGCGTGGCCGAGGCGCTCGCGAACGCGAGCGTGCGTTTCACGAAGATGTCCTCCCACTGGGGACAGAACGACAGCAGGTCGGAGTAGCGCACGTCGTAGTCCATCATCCGGATATGACCCGGCGTGAACCGCGGCGTGACCTCGGCCAGGTGCCAGGCCCGCCGCCAGGCGGATTTTTCTGGCGCTTCGAGGATGCGGCGGCGAATCGCCTCCAACTTCCTCATCGCACGCCGATACGTTCCGGTCATCTTCATTCTCGGCCCGACACGCTGCGCACAACGTCTTCGATTCGAGCGGGAGCCGCATGATCGCCGCCGGCTCCGGTCACACGTTCCTCAGGAATTCCCCGAGCATGCCGAGCGCCCACGGACGGCTCCAATGCGCAGCACCGCGTTGCCAGGCCTTCCAGGTGGCGTCGGGTACGTGCGGCGCAATCCAGCCCGCGTCGACCAGATGGTCCATGCCCGACCGGACGAACGGCTGCAGATCCGCGGCCATCCAGCGCGCGAATGGGAGCGTGAAGCCCTGTTTAGGACGCTCGACCGCTTCACGCGGCAGCGGCCGCGCCAGCGTTTCGTGGAGCAGGCGCTTGTTCCGCATCAACGACGGGTGCGCGCCCAGGTCCGGCCAGACGGCGTCAAGCAACACGTGATCGACCAACGGCACGCGGACCTCGAGTCCGTGCGCCATCGACATCACGTCAAGATCTCTCAACAGCTGCGATCCCAGGTACACCCGGGTCTCGAGCCGCGCGACGTCCCCCTCGAGCGTGGTCGCGGCGCCGTCGAACAGCGCCGCTTCCGCGGCCGCGACCCGTTCGGCCGACGACCCCCAGCGATCGCGCAGCGCGGGCCCGGCGATCCGCTCGACTTCAGCCGGCATGTAGAGCCCGCGTTGAGTCCGGTACGCCGCGTCCATCCGCCCGTTGCCCGACATGAAGTGCTGCCACCGCTCGGTCAGCCGGGCCGGCAGGACCGCAGAGACGGCTGGCTTCATCGCGGGCGCCAGCGGCTGCATCCGACGCTTCCAGCGCATCGCCGCCGGCAGGCGGTGGAACGACGGGTAGCCGCCGAACAACTCATCGCCGCCGGTACCGGACAGCACGGCTTTGATCCCCGTTTCCGCCACGGCCGCCGACACGTAGTACGCATTCACGGCGTCGAGCGTCGGCTGATCGAGGTGGGCGAGAATCCGCGGCAGATCGCAGACGATGCGCGAGGGATCGAGAACGAGCTCGTGATGCGTCGCGCCGAATCTGGACGCGACCACCTTCGCGTACTCGTGCTCCGATGAACGATCATCGAACCGCACGGTGTACGTGTCGAGGCCGCTGGCGCCCGCGCTGGAAGCGGCCGACAGGATCGCCGAGGAGTCGATGCCGCCCGACAGAAACACGCCAACGGGGACATCCGCGACCAGGTGTGAGGCCACGCTCTCCTGAACCGCCGCGCCCACGCGTTCACGCAGCTCGGATGCGGGGCAACCCGACAGCGGTCGCGCGTAGACGCCCGAGACCTCCGCGAACGACTGCCGGGTGCAGCCGCCCGTCTGAGACCACCGCATCCACGATCCGGCAGCCAGGCTCTCCACGCCGGCCACGTAGGTCAGCGACGGCGGGACGGTGCCCCAGGCCAGAAACCCCATCACGCCGGCCGGATCGATGGTCCGATCGACAAGGCCGCAGGAGACCAGGGCGTGAATTTCCGACGCGAACGCGATCGAGCGACCGGTAGCCGCGACATACAGCGGCTTGATGCCGAAGCGGTCCCGCGCGAGCACGAGCGTGCCCGCCTCTGCGTCCCACCACCCGAGCGCAAACATGCCGCGAACCCGCGCGAGCGCCGCCGGACCATCGCACGCGAGCAGCCGTAGCAGCACCTCCGTGTCGCTGGCGGTGGTGAACCGCTCGCCGCGCGCTTCGAGCGTCCGGCGCAGCTCACGATAGTTGTAGACCTCGCCGTTGAAGACGATGCGATGACGGCCGTCCGGAGTGGCCATCGGCTGGGCGCCGGACGAACCCGTGTCGATGATCGCGAGCCGGGTGTGGACGAGCACGGCGTCGTGCGCGGGCGAACGCCATACGCCGCGGCCATCGGGGCCGCGGTGCGCAAGCGCGGCGCCGAGCGCCGCGGACGGATCCGGCACGATCGCGCCACCCCGGCGCATCACGCCGGCAATGCCGCACATCAGAAAAACCGGGACTTCACTTTGATCTCGTCGTTGGGCTGCAGTTTGTCTTCCATGTTGACGGAGATCTCGACATTCTTGCCGTTCACGACGCGCCCGATCCTGATGCGACGATCGGAGCCGCGGTCGGACAGTCCGCCCGCGAGAATGATGGCCTGCCCCACGGTCGTGCCGGTATCGAGCACGAACGACCCGGGATTCTTCACGAAGCCCGAGATATAGAAGCGCTTCGCGACCGGGACGTTGACGATGTCGCCGTCCTGCAGGGTGATGTCGCGGCCGACCTTCCCGAGCTCCAGATCCTTGCGATTCACGGTAATCGGATCCGGCGCTTTTTCGCCCGGCTTCGGAGAGTGCATGATGAGCACCTCGTTGCTGGCGTTCTGGGTCGCCGAACCCGCGAGCGCCAGCGCCTCGAGCAGCGACATGGTCGTGCCGGGCAGCGTCAGCTTCCCTTGAATGCGAACCTCGCCGGTCATGAGCACGCTGCGCGCCTTGAACTGATCGACCTCGATTCGCACGTGCGGGTTGCGGATGAAGTCCGCCTTCAGCATCGCGGTGATCTTGTCTTGCGCGTCGGCGAGCGAGAGACCGGCGAGCGGCACGCGTTTGAGGTACGGCATCGAGATCGTGCCGTCGCTGTCGACGCGATATTTGCTCGTCAGTTCAGGCTCGTCCAGCACGGTGATCGACAGGTTGTCCTGCGGGCCGATCACATACCCTTCCGTCGGTACACCCGGCACGGACGCATCGGTTCTGGGTGGACCACCCGCGCCTTCGGGCTTCGGGATCTCGAAGTCCGGTTTGTACGTCGTGCCGGGCACCGGCGGCTGCGTCGCCGGCGCGGGCTTGGGCGGTGACGGCTGCGTCGCCGGCGCGGGTTTGAGCGGTGGCGGCTGGGTCTGCGGTGATTGCGCGGCGAACGCGCCGTTGGCGATCAAGCCGAATGCGAGAGCCATGAAGAGTGAGTGGTTGCGCATGGTGTCGTTCCGCTGCTACTCGGAGACCCGCACGAGCGGGATGCCAAGCTGCCGGGCCTTTCTGTACAGGTTGGGACGTTGAATACCGAGCGCCTGGGCGGCGGGGGCCATCCGCCAGTGGTGGTGTTGAAGCACGGAGGCAATGTAGTCGCGCTCGAATCGCAGTCGGGCTTCGCGGAGATTGCCGGTCGGGACGAACGGCGAGCGGACGCGATGAAGCTGCAGCACGGGGAGGATGTCTTCGATCTGAATCACGTCCTCCACCCCGTCGGCCACCACGCGCTCGACGGCGGCGCGCAACTCCGCGAGGTTGCCGGGCCACGTCAGGGCGCCGAACAACGCCAGCGCGGCCTGCGTGAACGTCCGCGCGGGGCGGCCGGCGGCGGAGCACGTATCGTCGAGCAGCCGCACCGCGAGCGCCGGCACATCGTCGGGGCGATCGCGCAGCGGCGGCAGGTCGATGCGCACGGCCGCCAGCCGGCGATAGAGATCGCCGCGAAAGCGGTGCGCGTGGACGTCGGCGTCGATGCCGGGCGGCGCGCTGGCGACGAAGCGCAGCGCGGTGGCGACCGGCGCGCCGTCGATGCGGACTTCGCCGTCGCGCGCGATGCGGGCCAGCTGCGCCTGCGCCGACGCGCGAAGCTCGGTCACGTTGTGCAGGTACAGCGTCCCGCCGCGGGCGGCGGCGATGCCGCTGTCGGCCGCGACCGATTCGAGATCGGTGGGCGCCTGGGGAGGTGGCTGCCCGAACAGCATACGGTCCACGCTGGGAGGATCGGCGGCGTCGCAGTGCACCGCGACGTATGGCGCGGAGGCGGCACGGCCCCGCTGATGGAGCTCCAGCGCAACAGCTTCGACGCCGGCGCCCGCCTCCGCGGTGATGAGCGCGCCGCCGTCGAGCGAGGCGCCGCGCCGGATCAGCTCCTGCACGCGCGCAATCGCTGGGGATCGGCCGAGGAGCTCCACGGCCCCGTCGCTTCGGAAAAACCGGGTCGCTCTCGCGTCGGCCAGCACGAGGGGATCTGCCATAGCTTGGGCTCGTCTTGAATCTGAAGGGATACAGCTTCGCCCCGTCACTTACAGAAAAGCGACGAGGTGTCTCCCATGGAACGGTTTCCACATAAAGACAGTTAACGACTCAATATGACATTATAGACGTGATGTGTCAACATAGACACATGCACAGATCATGCCTGATACACCGACCCTTAACCGCGCCACGAATCGACCGTCGTAAAACGTTGGTATTTACAGCGGGAAATTAAGCGGCGAGCCTTGAGGCTTCACTCGTTGTATCGGCTCGGCGGGATGTATCGATACGGATGCGCCGGTTGTATCCTGCACGAAACTGGCGGGGCTAATCGCGGTGGGGCGGCTCCTGCGGGGTGACAGCGGGACCGGGCGCCGGTGGCGACCACATGGCGGGGTGCTCGTCGGCCGGATGGTCGAACAGGCTGTTGATGAAAAAGGCGAGACCCACGATCACGAAGAAGCCGCCGACGCCGATCCCCTGGTGCGTGGCACCGCCCGCGACGCCGATCAGCATCATCAGGCCGAACCCGACGCCCATCAGCGCGACGCCCGCGCGGCGGTGCCTGCCGGGCGAACGATGGCGGTAACGTTCGTAGCGATGCATGGCCCGATCGAAGCCTCGGGGGTCCACCTCGGGGGGCGGCACCAGGCCCCGCTCGATCATCGCGATCCGCTCGCGAACTTCGAGCTCGCGCACGCGCGCCCTGCTCAACGTGAGCACGATGACGAACGCGAACGTGCAGATCATTCCGACAATCGGAATCATGAAAGGCCAGGCCAGCTGCACGTCGTCCATTCCACCTCCGGGGCACTCGCCCGAACTGATTAGACTCGAATGGTTCCTGAATTGTTTCACCCGCGTTCCTGAAACAATTGCCTGGCGCGCGTGCTCTAATACGGTGGCGGATGGAAGAAGTCCACGAGCGCGAGCTCGTCGAGCGCTGCCGGTCCGGCGAAGAGCATGCGTTCCAGGAACTGGTCGATCGCCACAAGGATCTGGTGTTCGCCTTGATTGCGCGCACGATCGTCGATCGCTCGCGGGCGGAGGACCTCGCGCAGGACGTGTTCTTGCGCATCCATCGGGGGCTCCCGTATTTTCGTGGCGAGGCGCGCCTCTCCACCTGGATCTACCGCATCGTCGCGAACGTGTGCGTGCAGGAGCAGGGGCGGTCGCCACGGCCTGTGTCGTTCGACGACGAACGCACGCGCGCGAAGACGATCCCGTCGGGGCCCGACCGTCAGTTCGGCGATCTCGAGCTGCGCGACCGTCTCGAAAAGGCGATTGCCCGTTTGCCGGCAAACTACCGGCTGCTCGTCGCGGCGCACTACCTCAAGGGCGTGCAGTACGAAGGGCTGGCCGAGGCGCTGCAGCTGCCGCTCGGCACGGTGAAGACGCAGCTGTATCGCGCCAAACAGCAGTTGCGGCGGATGTTGGAGACGGATCTCAGGTGACCACGGGTTCTTCGTTCAGGGGTCAGCGTTCCGCGGCCGGGCGGGCCCACGCTGAACGGTGAACCCGGACCCTGGACCAGGTTCTGTATGTTCTGCGACGAAACGCTCGACACGGTGGAGGCGATCGCGGCCGGCGACGTGGTGGCGGAGGGTCGCGTGGCGTCGCACCTGGCGACGTGCCCGAACTGCGCCCTCGCGCTCGACCGTGCGCGGCACCTCGAGGCGTCGCTGCGGCAGCGCGAGGCGCCGCCGGCGCCCGCGCAGTTCACGTCGCGCACGCTCGCGCGCATCCGCCGCGCACGGTGGCGCAGCGATCAGTTCCTCGACGTCGGCTTCAACCTCGCGATCGGCGCCGTCGTGGTGTTTATCCTCGGCGGCGTGTGGATGCTGCTGCATCGCACGGGTCTCGCGGCCGTCAGCAGCGATGCGGTGAACGTCTTCGGCAGCGGTTTCGTCTCGCTCGCCAGGCGCGTGGCTCCCGCCTTGCCCCTCTACGCGGGGGCGCTGGCGCTGCTGGTCAGCGCGCTCGGCATCTGGTGGTGGGCGGAACGGGATGGGGCCCTGTGATCGCGGTGAGTGCGGACTGGGGATGGCGGGACGGGCAGTGGCGTCAGGTCGTCGTCGCGCTCGCCGCGCGCGGATGCCCGGTCCTCCTCAATAATCCGCGGGCCGACGAAATCACCGCGCTCCATGAGCGCAATGCAGAGGCGCGCGCGCCGCAACGCGGCACCGGCCAATACCTGATCCCCAACGTCGGACCGGTCGTGAGCGCCGCGACATGAATACCGTCCTCGACGGCTTGCTGACGACGGGACAACTGACGCGCGCCGACGGGACCAGCGCCCCGCTCCATTCGTCGATCACACGCGAGGAAGGCGAGGCGCTCCAACGACTGATTCGCGCGTATAAACCGGAAGTGACGCTCGAAGTCGGCCTCGCCTTCGGCATCTCAGCCCTCTTCATCTGGAGGCGCTCGCCGAGGTCGGCGGGCGCCAGCACATCGCGATCGACCCGCATCAGCGCGCGTGGGACAATCTGGGCCTCCGACATCTCGAGCAGGCCGG
>JAYVYV010000199.1:0-4035 GCA_043783985.1 Acidobacteriota bacterium
CAGGCCGGAAGGCATCGTGTTCGAGTTCCTCGTCGAGGGTGACGGACCCGGAGGGGACGCCTGGGAAGCCGACGGCGTTCGCTGGGAATCCGTCGGTCCGGTCGGTCCAGCGGGCGCGGCGGAACCGGCCATTCCGGATGCGCGGTCCGAGCCGGCATCGCGTGTCTCCGCCTCCCACGTCGTCCGCGTCGACCTCGCGAAGCTGGACGAGGTCATGCGCATGATCGGGGACCTCGTGATCAGCCGCGCGCGTCTCGGCGGCGCCCTGGACGCCGTGGAATCCACGCTGCCCCCTATCGCCTGGCGGAACATCCAGGAGAACACCCAGACGATCGAGCGCCAGCTCCGCGATCTGCGGGAAGGCGTGATGCGCCTCCGCCTCGTGCCGGTCGGCGAGATTTTCCGGCGGATGCCGTTCGTGGTGCGCGATCTCGCCCGGGACACGGGGACAAAGGTCCGCCTCGAACTGCGCGGGGAGGAGACCGAGATCGACAAGTTCCTCATCGAGCGGATGATGGATCCCGTGCTGCACCTCGTGCGCAACGCCGTCAGCCACGGCATCGAAACCGTCGCTGAGCGTCTGGCGGCCGGGAAGCGTCCCGAAGGTACGATCGTGCTCTCGGCCGCGACCGCCGGCGACATCGTCCGCATCGACATCGCCGACGACGGCAAGGGCGTCGATGCGGCGGCGGTGACGGCGCGCGCGCGGGCGGCCGGCCTGCCCGTGCCGCAGGACGCGCCCGACGCGGCGGGCCTGCTGGCGCTGCTGTGCGCGCCGGGCTTCTCGACCCGGGACGAATCGGACCGCGCCAGCGGACGCGGCGTCGGCATGAGCGTCGTCCTTGCCGCGGTGGAGGAGCTCTCGGGGACGCTGCGGCTCGAAACGGAGAAAGGCACCGGCACGCGGTTCGTGCTCGAGCTGCCGGTCACGCTTGCGATCACCGACGCGCTCATCGCGAAGGTCGGCAGCGAGACATTCGCGGTGCCGCAAGCATCGATTCGCGAGGTGATCGAGGTGACGGTCGGGGCGCTGCTCCAGGTGGAGCGCAACGAGATGACGCCGTACCGCGGCGCGGCGCTGCCGGTCGTCCGGTTGTCGCGCCTGTTCGGGTTGCCCGACACGTCACGCGACCGGCTGCACCTGTTCGTCGTGGGCAGCGGCGCCGGCGCGATCGGCATCGCGGTCGATCGCATCGTCGGCCAGCGCGAGATCGTCGTGCGCGCGATCGCCGACGCGCTCGTGCGGGTGGACGGCATTTCCGGCGCCACCGACCTCGGGGACGGCCACGTCGTGCTGATCCTCGATCCGGCCGTGCTGTCGCGGCAGATGCGCGAGCGGCCGGACCGGGGGCTCGCGGCCGCGCGGGGAGCGCACGCATGATGTCCGCAGGATCGACGCAGCGGGTCGGCAGCTACATCCTGTTCACGGTCGCCGGCACGACGTACGCGCTGACGAGCGGGGAAGTGCGTCACATGGAGATGATCGAGGACATCACGCGGGTGCCGAACGCCCCGGGTTTCATCGACGGCGTGGTGTTCTCGCGCGGACAGGTGGTGCCGGTCGTCAACCTCCGGGCGCGCTTCGGGTTCGAGCGGGCGGCGTTCGACCTGCGCAGCCGCCTGATCGTCGTCCAGTCAGGGGGCCGGTTGATCGGGCTCGTGGTGGACGCCGCGCGCGAGTTCGTGAGCATCCCGCCCGACGCGATCCAGCCGCCCAACGACGCGCTGGCGGGCATGAGCGGGCGGTACGTCGAAGGCATCGCGTCGATGGGCGATCGACTGATCCTCGTGTTGAGTCTCGATCGTATTCTGAATTTCGCCGAGGCCCTGACGGTCGGTCTCGCTGATTGACGTCGAGAGCAGGAGAGCAGGTAATGGCAGCACAGACACATAAAGGCAACGGCCGCGGCCCAGGCGCGACCAACGGCGCGCGGGCGTTTCGTGCCGAGCTGGGGCTCGTGCGCGAGGGCGCCGGCCGCATCACCGACTCGGCCAACGGGATTGCGCGCATCGCCGAGACGGTCGCCGAGGGGGCCGATGCGCAGATCCGCGCGCTCGACGAGGCGCTGAGCGGCGTCAACCAGATGGCGGCCTCGCTGAGGGAAACGGCGATGCAGGCCGAATCGGTGGCGGTGTCGACCGAGGAGCTCGTCTCGTCGGTCAACGAGCTGTCGGTGTCGATCGATGAGGTCTCGACGAACACGGCGAGCCTCGCGAGCTCGGTCACCGAGACCGCCGCGTCGGCGACCGAAACGAGCGCATCCATTCAATCGGTCCGCGGAAGCACCGAGTCGATGGCGACCGCCGCGCAGCAGGTGGGGGCCTCCGTCACGCAGATGGCCGCTTCGACCAAGACGATGAGCCACAACACGGAGGACTTCGCGAGCTCGGTCACCGAGACCGCCGCCGCGATCGAGGAGATGTCGCGCTCGATCTCCGCCGTGGCCGACAACTCGAACGACCTGGCCGTCTCCGCCGAGGAGACCTCCTCGGCGATCAACGAGATGGCCGCGTCGATCGAGGAGGTCGGCGCGATGACCGAGAGCCTCAATGCCGCCGTGGAGCAGAACGCGACGTCGATCGAGCAGATGTCGCGATCGGTGAAGGCCGTGGCCGAGAACGGCCGCCGCATCACGGAGTCCGCCAACGACGCGGCGACCACCGCGCAGCAGATGGAGCGGTCGAGCCAGTCGGTGGCGACGCTCGCGCGCCAGGGCGACGAGATGACGCGGCGCGTGGGACGCGACGCCGAGGAGGGCGGCGCGGTCGTGCAGCGATCGATCCAGGGGATCGGCCGGCTGCGCGAGTCGATGGTCCAGTCGGCGACGGTGATGCGCGAAATGGGGAAGCGCACCAACGAGATCAACTCGATCGTCGACACCATCAACCTCATCGCCGAACGCACGAACCTGCTGTCGCTCAACGCCTCGATCGAGGCGGCGCGCGCCGGCGACGCCGGACGCGGCTTCGCCGTCGTCGCCGAGGAGATTCGCAACCTCGCCGATCGCTCCGCGAAGGCGACGGCCGACATCGCCGGCATCATCAAGGCCCTGCAGGAAGTCGCGCAGGATGCGGTGATGGCGTCCAACGACGGTCTGCGCGTGGCCGACGACAGCAACACGCTCGCCGAATCGGGCGCCGCCGGGTTGAAGAAGATTCTGGCCGGCGTGGGCGAGTTGACGGGCGTGGTCGGAGAAATAGCCCGGGCGACCGACCAGCAGCGATCGGCGGCGCAAGCGATGGTGATCGCCGTGTCGGCGACCGCCGAGCAGGCGCGCCTCATCGCGACGGCGACCTCCGAACAGTCGACGACCGCCGGCACTATCGTTCAGGCGACGTCGCAGATGCGGCGGATCGCGCAGGAGGTCGGCAAGGCCGTCGGCGAGCAGGGCAGCGCCGCGCGCGACATCATCAAGGCCGCGCAGGCCACGACGAAGACCGCCGCGCAGGTGCGGAAGGCGTCCGGCGAGCAGGCGACGTCGGCGGCGCAGATCACGCAGGCGGCCGACTCGATGCGGCGGGGCGCGGCGAGCGCATCGCGCGCCCTGGCCGAGCAGGCCAAGGCGGCCGATCAGATCGTCGCCGCGACCAGCTCGCTCAACGGCCTGATCTCGAACGTCAATCAGGCCATGAGCGAACAGGCGACCGCCGCCGTGCAGGTCAGCACCGCGGTCAACAGCATGCGCCGCGAAACGGAACAGGCGTCGCGCGCGCTGGCCGAACAGTCGCGCGGCCTGAAGGATATGGTCACCGCGACGCAGAACACGGCGAAGCAGATGAAGCTCATCACGCACGCGAACCGTGACCATTCGGGCGTCGCCGTGCGCCTGCTCGATCAGCTGCGCGACGTCCGCCAGATCACCGACCGGAACGCGAGCGAGGTCAAGGAAACGCGGGGCGGCGCCGCCGAACTGATCAAGCACGCCCAAGAGCTGTCCGGCATCGTCGACCGGAGCGGCCGCGTCAACCGCAACGGCACCAACGGCAGACGCAAGGGAGCGAACGGCCGCGGATGAACGCCGATCGGCCGTCCGC
>JAYVYV010000200.1:0-4033 GCA_043783985.1 Acidobacteriota bacterium
TCGGCCAGGCAGGGACATCGGTGCACGGCGCGTACGACGCGCTCGTGTCGATGGGCATCATCGCGTATTTCATCCCGTTCCTGTTCATGTTCGCGGCGATGATCGTGCTGCAGCGCGAGCCGGCGGGACCCGGCGTCATGCGGGTGCCGGGGGGGAAGCCGGTGGCGATCCTGCTCGCGGCAACCGGGTTCATCGTCACCGCCGTGTCGATCGTGCTGGCGTGCATTCCGCCCGACGAGGAGCCGAACAAGACGCTGGCAGTCGTGAAGGTCGTCGGTTCGTCGGCGATTCTGGTCGGCGTCGGCGTGGTGGTGTACCTGCTCGGCCGGCGCCGGGCACGTTCCGGGTAGGGTCCGGCTGGAGCCGACACGATAATGAAGAGACACACCCTTGCGTTCGTGCTCGCATTCCATGCATCGCTCGCATTCGCGGCGCCGGGGACGATGCGGCTGGACTACTACCACACGGGCAACGCGACGGACGAGCGCTTCAGCGTCGATCGCGTGGTGCTCGAGCCGCTGCCGTGGCCGGGGAATCCGGCGCGGCCGATCGATGCCACGAACCGCGGCAAGTATTTCTTCGAGGTCATGGACGCCGGCAGCGGCGCCGTGCTGTATTCGCGCGGTTTCAGCTCGATCTACGGCGAGTGGGAGACCACCGGCGAAGCGAAGGAGGTGTACCGGACGTTTTCCGAGTCGCTGCGGTTCCCCGCGCCCGACACGCCGGTGCGGATCGTCGTCAAGAAGCGCGACGCGAGGAATGTCTTCCGCGATGCCTGGAGCACGAAGATCGATCCCGCCGACAAGTTCGTGATGCGCGGCGCGGAGGCGGACGCAGGGCCGCTCGTGAAGCTGCACGAGAGCGGCGATCCCGCCAACAAGCTGGACCTGCTGATCCTCGGCGACGGCTACACCGCGCGCGAGCGCGCGAAATTCGAGCGCGACGCCAGGCGCCTCTCCGCCACGCTGCTCGCGACGTCGCCGTTCAAGGAGCGCCAGGGCGACATCAACATCTGGGGCCTGTCTCCGGCGGCGGCGCGGTCGGGGATCTCGCGGCCGTCCCAGGGCCTCTACCGGCGCTCGCCCGTCGGCGCGACGTACGACGCGTTCGACTCCGAGCGCTATGTCCTCACGTTCGAGAACAAGGCGTTCCGCGATATTGCCGCCAACGCGCCGTACGACGTCGTCGAGATCCTGACCAACAGCGCGACGTACGGCGGCGGCGGGATCTACGGCCTCTACAGCACCGTCGCCGCCGACAGCGTATGGTCGTCGTACATCTTCGTGCACGAGTTCGGGCACCACATCGCTGGTCTCGCCGACGAGTACTACACGTCGGACGTCGCGTATCTGCCCGCGGCGGATCGCGTGGAACCGTGGGAGCCGAACGCGACGGCGCTGCTCGATCCGGCGGCGTTGAAGTGGAAGGATCTCGTGACGCCGGGCACGATCGTGCCGACGCCGTGGCCCAAGGACGAGTTCGAGCGCTACGCGAAGGAGGTTCAGCAGAAGCGCCGCGCGATCCGCGCCGCCAACAAACCGGAAGCCGACATGGACGCGCTCTTCCGCGAGCAGGAGCACCACGACACGACGCTGCTGAACGAAGGCGCGCATGCCGGCAAAGTGGGCGCGTTCGAAGGGGCGAACTACGAGGCACGGGGTTTTTACCGCCCCCAGGCCGATTGCATCATGTTCACCCGCGACAACGTCCCCTTCTGCAGCGTCTGCCGCCGGGCGATCGGGCAGATTCTCGACCTATACAGCCGCTAGCCGGACCTGCTTGACGGAGCCTCTGCCCATAAATCAGACTAGGCGCCCGAGCGGTACTGTTCAGGATTGAAAGGCGCATCATGCAGGACGATTTCGACAGCGGAATGGGAATCCCCGACGACGAACTGGCCGGCGACTCGGCGATGTCCGAGGGCGATGCCCTGGGCGGCCACGACGGCGACGTCGAGCTCGAGGCGCCCGAAAACGAACAGGTCGGCCGCGCGTCGGGTGGTGCGCGGGCCATGTCGTCGGGCGGCGCCGGCAAGCCGGCAGCACCGCGCAAGGCGGCCGCCGTGAAGAAGGCCGTGAAGAAGGCCGGGAAGAAGGCCGGCAAGAAGGCCGGCAAGAAGGCCGGGAAGAAAGCCGCCAAGCCGGCGAAGGCCGCGAAGAAAAGCGCGCCCAGGAAAACGGCCAAAAAGGCCGCGACGAAGCGCTCCAAGCAGAGCTCGAAAAAGAAGGCCGCCAGGAAGAGCGGAGCCAAGAAGGGCAAGAAAAAGAGCGGCCGCCGCTAGCCGGTCGCGGCCCTTTCATCCATTTGGTCGTTGGTCGGACGTCCGCGCCCGACCAACGACTGCAACAAACGAACGTGCGCGCGTTCGCCCGACCGCTCCCACGTCTTGGGGTGCAGGCCGGATGGTGCGCGGCGCGTTGCCGGGCGCAGCTCGCCGCAGGCGATCCCGTATCGACGACTGCACCAATTCTGCGCCGCTGCTTCGGCTCCCCACCGTCAAGACCTATTTCGAACTGGACCTCGACGCTCTGATGGTCTAAACCTATTCCGCGCGCGGCTGTTTCAACCGCAGGACGGTCACTCCGATTACGCACAGGAGGCCATCGTGGGTCGACGGGCATTCAGGACAAGCCTCGCAGCCGCGGCCACCGCGTGGGTGGTGCTCCATCCCTCCGCGGCCTTGGCCCAGAGCGCGATCTCGGGCGTGGTCAGAGATTCCGGCGGCGGTATTCTGCCGGGCGTCTCGGTGCAGGCCTCGAGCCCGGCGCTTATCGAGCGGACCCGCGAAGCCGTCACCGACGAGCAGGGACGCTACACGATCGGCGAGCTCCGCCCCGGGCTCTACACCGTGACGTTCGCGCTCGCCGGCTTTACCACGCTGGTCCGTAGGGGGATCGAGCTGCCGTCCAACTTCATCGCGACGGTCAACGTGGAATTGAAGGTCGGAGCGCTCGAAGAGTCGGTCACCGTCACCGGCGGCGCGCCCATCGTCGACGTGCAGAGCGTGCAGCACACGGCCATCCTGAAGCGCGAACTGATGGATGCGATTCCGACCGGGCGGACGTATGCGCAACTGGGCGCGCTTGCGGTTGGCGTGAAGCCCAACGGACAGGCGGTCGGCGGAGCGCGAACTGCGACGCAACAGCGGTTGTTGCTGCACGGGATGCCGGCAACCGACAACACCATTGACGTCGACGGCATGAAGATGAATTCGATGTACCTCGGCGGCGAGACGCAGCCGAACCACAACGATGCGATGACGCAGGAAGTCACGGTGCAAACCAGCTCGCCTGGCGCTGAAGTGTCCGCGGCGGGCGTCCATATCAACCTGATCCCGCGCGAAGGCGGCAATGCCTTCAGTGGCTCGAGTTTCGCCGGGTACACGGGCAGCTCGTTTCAGAGCAACAACCTCACGCCGGAACTTCAGCAGAAGGGGCTCCGGCAGGGCGATGCCGCCAAATACGTGTACGACGCGAACGTGGCGGTGGGCGGGCCGATCAAGCGGGACAAGCTGTGGTTGTTTGGATCCTATCGCGACATCGCGAACGCCAACGTCATTGCCAACAGCTTTTATCCGGACGGCCGCCCAGGAGTCTACGATCAGCGCCTCTATCAATTCACCGTGCGGCTGACATCACAGCTCACGCCCCGCAACAAGCTCACGGCGTACATCGATCGCCCGATCAAGAACGTGCCGCACGACTATGCGTCGGGCACGGACGTGCTCACCGCGGCCCGTCGCCGCACCGACGTGCTCTATTACACGACGGCGGTGAAGTGGACGTCGACTGTGACGAACAAGCTCCTGCTCGAAGCGGGATGGGGCGCGACCGTCAACGCCATCAATTTCATTTACCAGCCGGGCGTGCGCAAGCCGCGCGGGACCGCCGACTGGTTCGCATCCGGGTCACGTCAGGACATCGTGCTGAACACGAGGACCACCGCGGCTGTGCCCGAGCAGCACGACTACCCGTTCCTGTACATGCTCGTGTCGTCCGCCTCGTACGTGACCGGCTCTCACTCGTTCAAAACA
>JAYVYV010000201.1:0-4029 GCA_043783985.1 Acidobacteriota bacterium
GACCGAGACAACCGAGGTCCGGGAGAAAATCGATCCGGCGGGCGAGGTCGTGGACGATGCGAGTCCCGAGCTGAAGCACATTCGCGAGCGGCTGAGGAAGCAGCGTTCGCGTCTCAGGGGCACGCTCGAGTCGTATCTGCGAGGCAAGGAGACGGCCAAGCACCTGCAGGAGCAGGTCGTCACCGAGCGCAACGGCCGCTACGTCCTCGTCGTGAAAGCCGAGCATCGCGGCTCGATCCCGGGCATCGTGCACGGCTCGTCGACAAGCGGCGCCAGCCTGTTTCTCGAGCCGCTCAGCACCGTCGAGATCAACAACGACATCGTCGCGCTCGAGGAACAGGAGAGCGAGGAGGTCCGCCGGATCCTGCTCGCGCTGACCGATGCGTTCCGCGCGCGCGGCAACGACATGGAACGGACGATCGAGGCGGCGACGGAGCTCGACGTGCTGCAGGGACGCGCGAGCTTCTCCGACTCGATCGACGGGATCGAGCCGGTGCTGTCGGCCGACGGCGCGTTCGAGCTGCAGGCGGCGCGGCACCCCCTGCTCAAGCGTCCGGTGGCGGTGACGATAAAAGTCATTCCGCCGGCGACGATCCTGCTGGTCACCGGGCCGAACACCGGCGGCAAGACCGTCGCGCTGAAGACTGCGGGGCTGCTCGCGATGATGATGCAGACGGGGCTGCGCATTCCCGCCGAGCACGGATCGCGGCTTCCGGTCTTCCGGTCGCTGTTCGCCGACATCGGCGACGAGCAGTCGATCGAGGCGAGCCTGAGCACCTTCTCGGCGCACATCACCAACATCGCGTCGATGGACCGCGGGCTGGTGACGCCGGCGCTCGTGCTGCTCGACGAGGTGGGATCGGGCACCGATCCGATCGAAGGCGGCGCGCTCGGCGTGGCCATCGTCGATCATTTCCGGCGGCGCGGCGCGACGGTGATCGCCACGAGCCACTACGATCAGCTCAAGACCTATGCGTCGACGACCGAAGGAGTGGCGAGCGCGGCGTTTGGTTTCGAACTGGCCACGTTCGCGCCGACCTATCAGTTGATCTACGGCAGCCCCGGCCGGAGCCTGGCGCTCGAAATCGCCGGCCGGCTCGGGCTGAACCCGTCGGTCGTCGCCGCGGCGCGCGAGAACCTCAGCGCGCGTGAAGCGCAGCTCGCCGAGCACCTCGCGAAGATCGACCACGACATGCGGGCGCTCGAGCACGAGCACCGGCTCGCCGCGCGCGAGCGCGAAACGCTGAAGGACGCCGAGGGGCGCATGCAGCATCGCGAGGACGCCCTCCACCAGCGCGAAGAAACGTTCAAGCGGCGGCTGAGCGAAGAACTGAACACGCAGGTCCGCCAGGCGCGAAAAGAGATCGACGATGTGATTGCGGCGCTGAAGGCGAAGGCCGACGCGATTGCGCGCGCGCCGCGACTCGTCTCCACGGGCGACACCGGCACGGCGCGCAGCGACGCGCGCGCCGCGGTCGACGCGATCGCGGCCCGCAGGCTCGCCGGCGAACAATCCACAATCGACTCCGCGATCGAATCCGCGGCCCAATCCGCGGTCAAATCCGCAATCCGCAACCCGCAATCCGCAATGACGGACCTCGCCGTGGGCAGCCGGGTCATCGTCGGCGGCCTCGGGCTCGAGGCCGTCGTGACGTCCCTGCACGACGGCACGGCGGACCTCGACGTGCGCGGCAAGCGGATGCGCGCGAGCATCCGGGATCTGCGCGTCGTCGGCGGCCAGCCGGCCGCCGCGCGCGTCAACGTGCACGTGGAGCTGCAGCCGCGCGAGAGCATGCCGTCGGATTTGAACGTGATCGGCTGCACCGTCGACGAAGCGATCACGCGCGCGGAACGGTTCCTCGACGAGTCGCTGCTGACGGATCAGCGCGTCATCCGGGTGATTCACGGCTACGGCACCGGTCAGCTGAAGCGCGCGCTCACCGGTTTTTTCCAGCAGCACCCCCTGGTCGCGCGGTTCGCGACCGCGCCGCCCAACCAGGGCGGCGGCGGCGTCACGGTGGTGGAGTTGAAGGACTAGTGGGTCTCTTCCCGCAGCAGTTCATCGACGATCTCCGCCTGCAGGCCAACATCCTGCAGGTCGTGCAGGAGTACGTGCCACTGAAGCGCGCGGGGACGTCGTACAAAGGCAACTGCCCGTTCCACAACGAGAAGACGCCGTCGTTCAACGTCAATCCCGAAAAGGGGTTCTTCCACTGCTTCGGCTGCGGCGTCGGCGGCGACGTCTTCAAGTTTCTCGAGCTGCACGAGAAAGTCGGCTTCCAGGACGCGGTCCGGATGCTCGCGCAGAAGTTCGGCGTCGCGCTGCCCGATCCGGCCGAAGGCGACGGCGGCGACGACGCCCGCCGCGATTCGGCGCTGCGCGAAGGGCTGCTCAAAGCCCACGAGATCGCGGCGGCCTACTTTACGGAGCAGCTTGGCGCACCGGCCGGAGGTCGCGCGCGGGCGCAACTTGCCGAGCGCGGGGTCACCCAGCCGACTATCGACCAGCTCGGGCTCGGCTTCGCCCCCAACTCGCGAGACGGCCTGAATCAGCGTCTGCTGAAACAAGGGTTCCCCCACGGCGTATTACTGCAGAGCGGCCTGATCGTGAAACGGGAAAATGGCGAGATCGTCGATCGCTTCCGCAACCGCCTGATGGTGCCGATCTGCCGCGATACCGGGTCGGTAATCGCCTTCGGCGGCCGGCAGATGGACGCCGGCCAGGGCGGCCCGAAATACCTCAATTCGCCGGAAACGCCGATTTACTCCAAGGGGCGAACGCTCTACGGCCTCAACCTGACCAAGGCGCACATCCGAAAGGTCGGTTTCGCCGTCATCGTGGAGGGGTATTTCGACTTCGCGCAGGTATTTCAGTCGCAGGCGGCCCCGGCGGTCGCCTCCTGCGGGACGGCGCTGACGCCGCAGCAGGCGCAGCTGCTCCGCCGCTTCACCTCGAAGGTCGTCCTGAGCTTCGACCCCGATGCGGCGGGCCTGGGCGCCGCAGTGCGATCCTGTGAACTCCTGGTCGCTGAAGGCTTTGACGTCAACGTCGTCGTGCTGGACAAGGGCGAAGATCCCGATACGTTCATCAGACGCAACGGCGGCGACCAGTATCGGGCGCGGCTCAAGGCGTCACAGCCGTATCTGGAATATTTGCTGGATCAGGCGGCGGACGGGCTCGACCTGAACCACGACGAGAACCGCCGGCAGTTTCTCGGCAAGATGCTCACGGTCGCGGCGCGGATTCCGGACGCCGCCGCGCGGGACCAGTTCGCGGACCGGATCGCGCACAAGGCCCGGATTACGGAAGATGTCGTGCGGGCGGAGATTCGTAAAGCCGCCGTCAACCGCCAGACGGCGGTCACCACCAGGGAACTGCCCTCCTTCGGGCAGCTGAAACACGCGGAAAAAGCACTGATCTGGGGACTGATCCACAATAGCAGCGCGGCGTTGGAGGCGCTCGCCGGGCTGGACGACGACGACCTCGAAGAACTGGCCGGCCGCCACATCCTGGAAATGGCCCGGAGCCTGCACAACGAGCCGCTGGACCGCTTACCGTCGACGCTTTTGCAGCGTCTAAGTACAGTGAACGCCCAGCTGGTCACGAGCATTGCAGCCACCGACGTCTCCCAGGCCCCACCGGCCGCTTGCGCCCGGGCGCTCAAACGGCTCAGGTGGGAACGCGAACGGGCCACCATCCAACGGGAAATCGACCGGCTTCAAGAGCTGGGCGCCACTCAACACGGGAACGAGATAAATACTTTATGGCAGCGGAAAAAAGACCTACTCCATCGCATCGAGGAACTGACGTAGCGCCCGGCGCACCCCACCTCTCGATCGAGGAAAAGTACGACGAGGTCCGGCAGCTCATCAACATCGGCAAGGAGAAGGGCTACCTCCTCTACGACGAGGTGAACGAGCTTCTGCCGGCGGACATCACCTCCCCCGACGAGCTCGACGAGCTCCTCAGTATTTTCGGCAGCGCCGGGATCGAGGTCATCGACTCCGATCAGAAATACCTGCGCGACG
>JAYVYV010000202.1:0-10768 GCA_043783985.1 Acidobacteriota bacterium
CGCGTCGTCGCCGGCGAGGCGGCGGAGCATGTGGAGCACGGCGGCGCCCTTGTTGTACACGAGCGCGCGGAAGACGCGGCTCTCGCCGCGGATGTGCCCCAGACGGTACCCGAGCGAGATCGGCCCTTGCTCGCTGGTGTCGAGGCTCCACTTCCGGAACTGGCGCAGCATCGAGACGAATACCTCGTCCCCCTTCTGATGCTGCGCGTAGAGCGCCGCGAAATATTGCGCGAAGCCTTCGCTGAGCCACTGCTCGTGGTAGTTGCGCCAGCCGACCGCCTGCCCCCACCACGGGTGCGCGAGCTCGTGTGCGATGAAGAAATCAGAGTAGTTGCTGAACGCCGCCGGATCGTTGCGCCAGACGAGCCCCGACGAGGGGAGCGGCTGGTTGAGCATCGCGAAATACGCGGGGCTGTGTCCGCCGGGCAGCTCGCTCTCGACGACGGCGACGGTGAAGCTGGAATACGGCGAGTCGCCGATGAGCGACTCGTAGAACATCGCGATGTCCGGTGTGCGCTCGGCGATCTCCCGGCCGCGCTGCAGCTGCCGCGGGTTGGCTTCCACCGACACGTTGAGGCTGTCATACACCTTGCCGGTGAGGGGAACGATCCCGGGGCCGGAATTGGTTCTGGGCCCGAAGCCGATCGTGACGGTTTCGGCGCGCGCGAAGCGGCTCATGATGAACGCGAGATATCGCAGCGGCTGCGCAGCGGTGAAGACGTAGATCTTGCGGGTTTGCGCGGGATCCTTGCCGGCGAGAATCCCCGGGAAGCCGGGATCCAGCTCGCCGCTGGCGACGCAGTCGATCGCCGGCGGCACGGAGATCCGGATCCGCGCGGTCGCGTAGTCGCTGACCGGCGCCTGCGGGTACCAGAAACTCCGGCTGCTGTAGAGATAACTCGGCTCAGCGGCGATCATCAGCGCCTGATCGTCGGACCGCGCCTGCTGGCCTGGCGCCAGCAGGGCGAGCGCTTCACGCTCCGGCGTCTGCGCCTCGAGGCGTCCGGCATACGCGATCGTCAGGCTGAGCTCGTTGTCGCGTGCGAGCGGCTGCGGCAGGTTCACCACCAGCGTGTTCTGGTTCTTGACGCGGATGCCGAACAGCCGGCCGTACTGATAGCTGACAATCGACTGAACGACCAGCGAGTCCGCGAGCCGGAACGTCAGCGTGCCGAGCACGAAGGAGCGCACTTTGAGTCTGATATGCGCCCGCCCGTCGATCCATTGCCGCTCGGGCGTGGCCGCCACGTCGATGTCGTAGTCGAGGATGTCGTAGTCGACCAGGTCGTCCTCGTTGTAGAAGGGCCCGCGCTGCGCGAGCTTCATTTTCGACGCGTAGATCGCGATGTTGTGATGACGCTTGCGGTCGAACAGCGTGATGTCTTCGGCTTCCGCCGACGACCGGGCGTAGGTCAGCGTGTCGAAGCGCCGGGTGTGCATCTCCGCGAGAAAATCGCCTTGGCCCGGCAGCAGGGTCCACGGGTCCCGGCTGAGATCGCCGAGGTCGATCACGAACGACTTCGGCGCTTCCTCGCGGAAGACGTCCTGGGCGCGCTTCAGGGCGCGCGCGTCCACCGGCGCCGGCTGCAGCGCCGCCGCGGGGAACAGCGATTCGAAATCAGCCGGGTTCAGGCGGAGGTACGCGGCATCGAAGCGGGTCTCCAGCGCGTCGCTCCCGCAGAAGACTCTGACCTGGCCCTTTTCCGTCGCCGGCGACGGATGGAAATTGACGGTGCCTTTGCCGAGCAGCACGACGGCGGTGACTCCGCCATCGACTTCCGCGACGAAGACCGACCCTTCCGCGAGGGTCAGCTCGAGATCTTCGGCCACGATCTTCAGGTCGCGGGCGGCGAACTGCTTCGCGTCGTTCAGCGCCACGCGGTAGATGCTCTCGACCGACGAGATCCGTTCCTGGTTGGCAAGGGTCCACTCGAACTCCGTGCCGGCCGGGCCCGTGCGCTTCACGTCGAGCTGCCAGGTCGCGACGCGCGCCCGCGAACCGAACTCGGCGATGACGTCGACCATCAGGCGGTAGCCGGCGCCCGGCGGCGCTCCGGCCAGCGGCAGGCGGTCGCGCTCCTGGAGCACGGTGCGGTTCACGCCCGGCATCAGCTCGGTGCTCGCGAAATCGCGCGCGCGCGCGCGGTCGGCGCCATCGGACATCAGCGCCAGGTACGCGGCCGCGTCGCCGGCCCGGACCACGCGTTCGACGCGCGCCAGCAGCAGGCGCACGCCCTCCTCGTCCTGCGCGCGCGCGGAGGACGCGGCGCACAGGAGCAGCGCGAGCAGCGCGGACGACGTCCGAAGCCTTTTCACCACAGTCTCTTTGCCGGAACCCTTATCTTAGGTGCGAGTGCCGCGTCAGGGCGAAGGGCTGACGGTTGAGGGCTGCCGGAATGTGCCCTCCGCCCTGAGCCCTCTGCCCTGCGGGATCACGTTCTTGAAGGCCTTCCCGTTTAGACACCGGCCGGGACCGGCATCGTGCAGCGCCGCAGCAGCAGAATGGTGAGGTCGTCGGCGAACTTGTGGTCGTCGGTATGGTGCTCCACGGCGCGGACGACGGCCGCTCCGGCGTCGGACAGGCTGTCGTGCCGGCCGGCCTTCAGCGCGGTTTCGAGTCCGATCTCGTCGAACGGCACCCCCTGAGGGTTCTCCGCCTCGGTGATGCCGTCGCTGTACACGGCGAACAGATCCTCTTCTTCGATCACCACGTGCCCGGTCCGATACGTCGAGTGCTCGAACATACCGAGCGAGATGCCGCCGTCGGTCAGCCGCTCGCAGTCGCCGTCGCCGCGCAGCAGCAGCGGCGGCATGTGGCCCGCGCTGACATAGGTGAGCGAGCCGGTTCGCGGGTCGAACACGCCGTAGAACAGCGTGATGAAGCGTGTCCCGGGCGCGTGGCGGCACACCTGGACGTTGAGGCGTGTGATGAGGTCGGCCGGCTCGAGCTTTTCATCGACGAGCGTGCGCAGCATCGCGAGCAGCAGCGCCATGAGCAGCGCCGCCGGGCTGCCTTTGCCCGCGACGTCGCCCAGCGTGATCACCAGTCGCCCGTCCTCGAGCGGCAGGATGTCGTAGAAGTCGCCGCCCACCGTGTTGGCCGGCCGGCTCATGCCCACCGTTTCGACGCCCGGGGCGCTGTACAGGCCGCTCGGCAGCATCGCCTGCTGGATGTCGCGCGCGATCTCGAGATCGTTCTTCAGCGACAGCCGGTCGGCGACTTCGAGCAGCACCAGCAGGTTCATCAGCGCGAACGCGAAGAAGAGCGACCAGGTGCCCTGGTGGAACAGCGGCCCGGGAATCCCGACCCCGCCGAGGAAGGGCAGCCGCAGGATCTCGATGATGCCGACGCCGCGGAAGAGATTGAAGAGGCCGACGACCGCGAGCAGCAGCGCGCCGCCGAACACGACGCGGCGCGCGGGCGACAGCTTCATCGAGAACGCGAGGAACAGGATGCGGGCCTCGGCGACGAAGCGCCGGTGCCACCGCATGCGCTGCATCGCGTCGGCGTCGCGGCCGCGCGTGAAGAACTTGTACGCGTCGCGTGTATCCCGCGTGAACAGCCGCTGCAGATCCTCGGCGGTCAGATCTTTCGTGTAGGAATCGAAAAAATCCGCAAGACGCGACGGGCGATGGGGGCGGTTCAAGGGTCTGGTGTTCCAGGTTCTAGGTTCCGATGAGGCCGAGCTCTCTGCCGACTTTCGCGAAGACGTCGAGCGCGAACTGCAGCTCGTCCTGCGTATGCGTGGCCGTGACGATCGTACGCACGCGCGCCCTGTCGCGCGCGACGGTCGGGAACGCGATGCCCTGCGCGAACACCCCTTCCTGGAACAGCCGATCCGACAGCTTCATCGCCAGGACGCCGTCGCCGGCGATCACCGGCGTGATGGGACTTTCGCTCAGGCCGGTGTTGAAACCGAGCGCCTTCAGCCCCGCCTTGAAGAACCGTGTGTTCTCCCAGAGCCGCTCGATGATCTGCGGCTCCTGTTCGAGGACGTCCACCGCCGCGATGCACGCGGCGGCGACCGCGGGCGGATGGGAGGTGGAAAAAAGGAACGGCCGGGCGCGGTGGTAGAGAAATTCGATCAGCGCCTTGCTGCCGGCGACGTAGCCGCCGAGCGCGCCCATCGCTTTCGACAGCGTGCCGACCTGGACGTCCACCCGGCCGTGCATGTCGAAGTGATCGACGGTGCCGCGGCCGTTCGCCCCGAACACGCCGCTCGCGTGCGCATCGTCGACCATCATGATGCAGCCGTACTCCTCGGCGAGCGCGCAGAGCGCCGGCACCGCGCCGAGGTCGCCGTCCATGCTGAACACGCCGTCGGTGATGAGCAGCTTGCGCTGGCCCGCCGGGAGCGCCTGCAGGATCGCGCGCGCCGCGTCCACGTCCTTGTGGGGGAACACCTTGATCGTCGCGCGGCTCAAACGGGCGCCGTCGATGATGCTGGCGTGATTGAGCTCGTCGGAAATCACCACGTCTTCCTTGGATAAGACGGCGGCGACGGTTCCCGCGTTCGCGGCGAACCCGCTCTGGAAGACCACGACGGCTTCGGTCTTCTTGAAGGCCGCCAGGCGGCGCTCGAGCTCCATGTGGATGTCCATGGTGCCCGCGATCGAGCGCACGGATCCCGACCCGACGCCCAGCTGCCGGACTGCCTCCAGCGCCCGCTCGCGCAGCCGCGGGTGCGTCGTCAGTCCCAGGTAGTTGTTCGAGGACAGGTTGACGACCTGGCGATGGTCGAATGTGCTCGTGTGACCTTGTTCGCCTTCGAGAATGCGGAGACGACGGTAGAGCCCCTGCTGCTTCAGCGCCTCGAGTTCCCGGGAGAGGTAGTCGAGCGGATCGCGGCGCACGCCGCCCAGTGTAGCGCAGCCCTCCCCGTCTCGCGTCCCTCCACAAGACGTTGGCGGCGCCGCCTAGGGTGACTTAATTCGCGAGAATGACTCAATTCGTGAGAAACAGAGCCGTCCACGGCACGATCGCCGCGGTGAAGTAAACGGCGGTCAGCAACGCGACGACCAGGTGGACCCGGCGGAGATGGAGCAGCATGCCGAAGCCGATCGCCATGCCTTTGGCGGCGCCCAGGCCGGCCACGACGCCGGCGCCGGCCATGGCTGAGCTCAAGAGGGGGTTCGCTTCGATGTCGGGTCCCCAGATGCCGATGCCGAGATAGGTGAACACCCCATCGAGGCATTGCATGAGCAGGAAACCGACGACCGCAAGGTCGCCGAACCGGCTCTTTGTTTCCCATCTCCTGACCAAGGCTGCCATTAGTCTTCCGTGGAAGGTACCGCGACTGCGTACTTCGCGCCTTCCAAACCTCCTGCGACGAGGGAAATCAAGAGGTGTGCCGATCTTGGGATTGAGGATTGAGGATTGCGGATTGCGGATCAGGAAGACGTGATCGTCGCCGAAGGTGACGATCTCCCGGGCGCCCCGACTTCGCAGCCAGTCGCTGAGGCGGCGACCGCCGTCGTTCGTGTACGCCCCTTCGTGAACGATGGCGTGCGTGGCTGTTGACCCGACGATTGCCTCCCAGGCGCGATCGGGGCGCGAGGCGACGTCTTTCAGCGACTCGGTCAGCATCTCGTACTCGCGCGGCGCGCCGCCGCTGTAGCCGTTGACCAGCCGCTTCCAGTGCAGGGTTGAATAAAACATGTAGCGCACGTCGAACGCAGGCTCCCCGAGCGGCAGCTCGATGAGGACGGCCGACGAGGGGAGCTGAGCGGCGAAGCGATACACCGCCGGCGCGGCCGATCCGAGCGCCAGGGCCGCGGGGAGCGGCGCCAGCCCGGCCTGAGTGTAGTCCGTCGACTTCTGATTGATCGGCATCGGTACGGCGATCGCTTCGAGGACGATCAGCGCGCCCGCGATCGCGCTGGCGCGTCCCCGATAACGGCGATCGATGGCGGCGACGCCGAGCGCGGTCAGCGCGGCGAGACCCAGCGTGACGATCATGCCGTATCGCGCGGGCACGCGGATGCCGTCGAAGCCGGGCACGTGATCGTAGGCCGCGGCGTACAGGCTGGTCGTCGTCACGGCCCGACCCATTGCGCGGATATCGGGCCCGAACGACATGACGAAGGCGAACAGCGTGATCGCGGAGAAGATGCCGGCCGGCGAACACACCCACCGCCGGGAAGCATCGCGAACCTGGCGCGATGTCGCGAGCGCAATCGCGCCCGCGATGGCGCAGACGGAGAGCACGCGCGACAGGCTGGTGATCTTGAGCCCCGGCAGCCGGATCGGGAAGCCCAGCAGCAGCGCGCCTATCAGGGCGAGCATCGCGAGGCCGAGCACGCGCGGGGCGGCGCTTGCAGGACCTCCGACGCGGGGCTGCCGCCTTCGCCCCGCCGGCGCTTCGCCGAGCCTCGTGTCCGCTCGCGCGTCAGCCGCACGAGCGGAGGTGGAAGAGTCCCCCTCCATGTCCGGGACACGCCCCCGCGCCACGCCGAACATCGCGAGGAGCGCGATCGTCAGCCCCGGAAACAGCAGCCCTTCCGGTTTCGGCCACGCCCGTGCGATCGATCCCCACAGGCGCAGGTTGGGATCGGCCGTGAGGTAGGCGTAGACGTCGGCGGAAAAGCGGCGCGTTTCCGTCAGCGATCGCGGGCTGAATCCGAGCCGGCGCAGCTCGACATAGGGCAGCACGAACGGCGCGGTGACCCCGAGCACGATGGCGACCGCGGCGCACGCGCGCATCAGCGCCCTCCTGTCGTTCCACAACCCGCGCCTCGTCAGCTCCCACGCGATGTAGAGGACGACGACGGGAGAGAAAAAGAGCAGGTAGTAGCCGCACGAGAGGTTCTGCGCGAGCCACGCGGCGGCGGCACCGGCGAGCGGCCTCACGCGGCCGGTCGCGAAATGGCGGTGGAGGCCGAAGAGCACGAACGGCATCCACGCCGACGACAGCACCTGCAGGTGCGGGATGCTCGCGATGCGATAAGGCGCGAACGCGAATGCGAGCCCCGCGACGAGGCCGGCCGCGGCGCTCCCGGTCAACTCGCGGCCGAGGAGGAACATGCCGAGTCCCGACAGCGCGAACGTCGAGAGAAACAGCAGGTTGTAACAGAGGATCGGATTTTCGGTCACCGCATAGATCGGGAGGACCTGAAGCGCCTGCGGCAGGAAGTGCTCGGAGTACGCGAGCGACAGCGGGTGCGGCGCGAAGATATTCGCGCTCCACCAGCCTTGGCCCAGGTGCGTCGCGTCCCACGCGAGCACCCACGACGTGAAGAGCGGATCGCCGAAATCACCCGGCACGTCCCGCGCGAGGCCGGCCGCGAGCGGCCACGTCAGCGCGATCGTCAGAGCCACGTAGACGAGGAACGCAAACCCCGCAGAGCTCGCAAAGCCTGGTCCGGCTTCGAGGTCTTTGCGCGCTTCGCGTTCCATGTTCACCGTTGCCGATTATAGTGATCGGATGAGCCTTCGCATGTGTGCCCTGTCCGCAGCGGTCGGCGCGGTTTTCATGTCTGCGTCGCCTTCCGCCTTTCGAGAACCTCAGGGCGGGGTGAGCTCGTCGAACCCCGCCCAGACGTCCGCGCGATCGATCGCCAGCGTGCTCGACACCCTCGAGCGCGTCCGCGCCTTTCACGAAACCGCGATCTCACCCGACGGCCAGCGCGTGGCGTGGGTGGAGGACGTCTCGATCGAAGACGGCACGACGGCGATCCACATGCGGACGATCGGCGCCGGTCGAGAACCTCAGGGCGGGGCGAGCCCGTCGTCCCCCGGCGATGCGAAGGCGACACGTCAGCTCAGCGCCTCGAACGACGACCGCGGGCACAAGGAGAGCGGGATCGCCTGGTCTCCCGACAACCACACCGTCGCGTTCCTCTCGGACACCGGCACCCCGTCGCAGCAGCAGCTCTACGTCCTCGACGTCGACGGCGCCGAGCCCGCGCGGCGCGTGACGGGCGTGAAAGGTCAGCTGGCCGAGCCGCGCTGGTCGCCCGACGGCACACAGCTCGCCGTCCTGTTCGTCGCCGGAGCGACGCAGGGCACCGGCGCCCTCGTCGCCTACAAACCGGACTCCGGCGTCGTCGGCGACGCGGTGGAGGAGCAGCGGATCGCGATCGTGAATCTGGCGTCGGGCGCCGTGCGCGAGGTGAGCCCGGCGAATGTGTACGTGTACGACTACGACTGGTCGCCCGACGGCCAGGCGTTCGCGGCGGAAGCCGTGGAAGGATCCGGGACCAACAACTACTGGATCGCCCAGCTCTACGTGGTGCGCGCCGACACCGGCAAGACGACGTCGATCTGGAAGCCGCCGCTGCAGATTGCCGGGCCGCGCTGGTCGCCCGACGGCCGATCGATTGCCGTCATTCACGGCATCATGAGCGACGAAGGCTCGACCGGCGGCGACATCTACGTCGTGCCGGTTCGGCAGGCTCCGGGCGGGCCGGCCGCGGGCGGCACGGCGAAGAACATCACGCCGGATCTCGAAGGCTCGGCGCGAGCGCTGGCGTGGCGTCCCGACGGCCGGATCATCTTCAACGAGTACGTCGACGGGAAGTCTGCGCTCGTGACGGTCGGCGCAGGCGGCGGTGCGCGCTCGACGCTCTGGTCCGCGCCGCAGCAGGTCACGTACGCGTCGATCGCGTCGCACGCAGAAAGTGCTGCGGCCGTCGTGCAGTCGTTCCGGCAGGCGCCCGAAGTCTACGCCGGCCCACTCGGCGGCTGGACGGCGCAGACCAGCACGAACGCGTCGGTCGCGCCGCTCTGGGGCGAAGCCAAGAGCCTGCACTGGGCCAGCGACAGGTTCCAGGTGCAGGGGTGGCTGATCTATCCCGCGAATTTCGATCCGGCGAAGAAGTATCCGCTCGTCGTCTCGGTCCACGGAGGGCCTTCCTCCGCGAACTTTCCGTCGTGGCCGCTCCGATGGAACGCCGTGCTGCCGGGCAGCGGCTACTTCGTGCTGCTGCCCAACCCGCGCGGGAGCTACGGCGGCGGCGAGGCCTTCACGCAAGCCAACGTCAACGACTTCGGCTACGGCGACCTGCGCGACATCGAGGCCGGCGTCGACGCGGCCGTGAAGGCCGCGCCGATCGATCCCGACCGCGCCGGCATCATCGGCTGGAGCTACGGCGGCTACATGACGATGTGGGCCGTGACGCAGACGCCGAGGTTCAAGGCGGCGGTCGCAGGCGCGGGTATCGCGAACTGGCAGAGCTACTACGGCCAGAACCGGATCGACACCTGGATGCTGCCGTTCTTCGGCGCGTCGGTGTACGACAAGCCGGAGGCGTACTCGCGCTCGTCGCCGATCACGTTCATCAAGAAGGCGAGGACGCCGACGCTCGTGCTGCACGGCGACCGCGACTCCGAGGTGCCGACGCCGCAGGGCTACGAGTTCTGGCACGCGCTGAAGGCGCTCGGCGTGCCGACCGAGCTCGTGATTTACCCGGAGGAAGGACACGCGATCGCGAAGCCGGCGCACCAGCGCGACATCGAGGAGCGGCTGCTGGCCTGGTTCGATCGCTACCTGATGCGCTGACGGCGCCTCGTGCCCGGCGCGATTAATCGATGGTCACCGCCAGTAGTCCGCATTGGCGAGGAAGGAGGGTCTGCAGCGTGGATGGCTCGGCGGACGGTGCGCGCGGACGAAAGGTATGCCTGGCACGCGGTTTGGAGAACGCTGAGGCTGGGCAGGTGAACAACGGCTGAGGAGGCGACTACGGCTGCGCGGCGGAGATCGCTCAAGCCGGTAAACCGATCCCGGCCGGCCGAGCCGAATCTCAGCGATCCATCGCTGTTCCTGAACCGCGATCTGAGCTGGCTCGCCTTCAACGAGCGCGTGCTCGCGCAGGCCCGCGACGACTCGCATCCGCTGATGGAGCGCGTCAAATTCCTCGCAATTGCGGCCAATAACCTCGACGAATTCCACATGGTCGGGCTGGCCAGCCTCCTTCGGCAATGGCGGGCCGGCGTCGATACTGTCTCCCCGGACGGCTTGGGCATCGACGACCGGGTGGACGCCGCGCGAGGGGCCGCGCGCGGCATGCTCCGCGACTTCGGGGTGTGCTGGGAGGAGCTGCAGCTGCTGCTCGCCGGACACGATATCCGCATTCTCGAGCGAAAAGACTACACGCCCGACGTCCACGTCTTCCTGAAACACTATTTCAGCGCGATGGTTTGCCCGGTCCTCACGCCGCTCGCATTCGACCCCGGCCACCCGTTCCCGCTGATTTCGAACCGCAGCCGCAACCTGGCGGTGGTGGTCCGGCATCACCGCCGCACCAAGTTTGCCCGCGTCAAGATCCCGCACACCCTGTCGCGTTTCATCGAATTGCCGCGCACGCTGACCGACGGGCAGCGGACGTTCATGCTGCTGGAGGATGTGGTCAAGGCGAACGTCCAGGAACTTTTTCCGGGCGTGGACATCGTCTCGGCGCACCTGTTTCGGGTGATTCGCGACAGCGATCTGGTGCTGCGCGAACGCGACACCGACGATCTGCTCGAGGCGATCGACGAGAGTCTCAAGCGCGTGCGAACCGGCGCGGTGTCGCTGCTCGAGGTCGAGAGCGACATGCCTCAGCGCGTGCTGAACATCCTGACCGAGAACTTCGAGGCCGGCGAGGACGTCGTCGTGCGCTCGTCGTCGCGAATGGGCTTCGCGGACTGGATCGGCCTGGCGCGGATGCATGCCCCGGCGCTGAAGGATCCTCCGCTCGTGGCGCGCACGCTGTGGCGCCGGGCGGACAGCGACATCTTCGAGCAGTTGAAGTACCAGGACTGCCTGCTGCACCACCCGTTCGATTCGTT
>JAYVYV010000203.1:0-10714 GCA_043783985.1 Acidobacteriota bacterium
GGCGGAAAAGATTCCGGTCGAGTACGATTGGCACTACCAGCACAATCTCGATCTGCTGGCGACCTCGTATCAATACGTCGGCCGGATGCGGAAGGCCGAGGAGCTGTTCACGCGCGCGTTCGCCATCCCCTCGTCCCTGCTGGTGCAGGAGTTCAACAAACGGGAATGGCCGGTCTTCCTGCTCGCGCGCGGACGCGCGCTGGACGCGCTCGCCGCGGCCAACGTGCTGGCCGCCCACCGCTCGAAGGTCGTGAGCGCGGCCGGGCACGTCGAAGCCGGACGCGCGCGGCTCGCGCTCGGGCAGTTCAAGGAGGCGGCTGAGGAAGGCAACACCGCGCTCCACCTGATGCGCGGCTCGGAAGGCGCCGGGATCGTCGCGACACCGTTGCAGGCGTTCCAGGGTGAGTTCCTGCTGCGCACCGGCAAGAAGGAACAAGGCCGGCCCATGCTCGAGGACGTGGTGCGCAAGGCGCGCGCGCTTCCCGGTCCGGATGCGTGGGCGCAGGCGCTGTTCACGATCGAGGCGATCGCGCGCGCGGCGCGCGAGGTCGGCGACTGGGACTTCGCCGTCTGGGCGGCTCGGCAGATGCTGGAGCACGATCCGAACTACGCGGGCTCGCACGACGCGCTCGCGCTCGTTGCCGAACACGAGGGGGACGCGCAGACCGCCCGCGCCGAGCGGGCATTGGTAGACAGGTTCTGGAAGAACGCCGATGCCGATCTCGCGGCGTCGAGGAAAAACAAATAACGGCCGGGTCCTCTCCGATTCGGCGATAGGGAGACGCAATGACACAGATGCACGCACGGATGGCGGCGGTGGGAGCGATCGTGACGCTCGTATTCGCGTTATCGACGGCGCGCGGCGCCGCGCAGACGAAGGTCGACGTCACCGGCACATGGGTGTTCAACGTCGAAACGGCGGCCGGCTCCGGCACGCCCTCGATGACGTTCAAACAGAACGGCGAGAAGCTCACCGGACATTATTCCGGGCAGCTCGGCGAATCCGATCTGACCGGCACGGTGAAGGGCGCCGACATCAGCTTCACCTTCACTGTCGACGCGCAGGGCACGATGATCAAGGCGACCTATTCCGGCACCGCCGACAAGGACTCGATGAAGGGGAAGGTCGTCCTCGAGGGACTCGGGGACGGCGCCTTCACGGCGAAAAAACAATGATCCGCACCATGTCGTTCGTTCGACGTTCGGCGTTCGTCGTGCTGCTGCTCGCGTCGGCTGCGTTCGCGTCCGCGCAGACGCCAGACGGCGCCGCCGTCTACAAGGACAACTGCTCGAACTGTCACGACGCGCCGACCGGGCGCACGCCGTCGAAGGACGCGCTGAAGGATCGCACCCCTGAAGCGATCCTCAACGCGATGACCAGCGGCACGATGACGCTGCAGGCGATGCAGCTGAGCCTGGCGGAGCGGCGCGCGGTCGCCGAGCACCTGTCGGGCAAACCGTTCGGCGCGGCCGGCGCGGCCGGCGCGAGCGCGGGCAGCGCGCCCAACGCCGGCATGTGCACCACCAGGCCGGCGGCGATCGCGAACGTTGCCTCGCAGCCGCAGTGGAACGGCTTCGGCGTCGATGCGTCGAACTCGCGCTATCAGCCGAAGCCGGGCATGACCGCGTCCGACGTGCCGAACCTCAAGCTGAAATGGGCGTTCGGGTTCCCCGGCGGTACGCAGTCCTACGGCAACCCGGCGATCGTCGCGGGCCGCGTGTTCGTCGGCAGCGACAACGGCACCGTCTACGCGCTGGACGCCGCGACCGGCTGCACGCACTGGACGTTCAAGGCGGATGGGGGCGTGCGGACCGCGCCGAGCGTCGGTCCGATCGGACGCAAGTACGCCGTCTACATCGGCGATCTGAAAGCCAACCTGTTCGCCCTCGATGCGGAAACGGGCGCGGTGATCTGGAAGAAGACGCTCGATGCGCACAAGTTCGCGCGCATTACCGGTGCGCCGACGCTGGCCGACGGGAAGATCTACGTGCCGGTGTCGTCGACGGAGGAAGTACCAGGCTCGCAGCAGAATTACGAGTGCTGCACGTTCCGCGGCAGCGTGGTCGCGCTCCAGGCGGCGACGGGACAGCAGCTCTGGAAGAGCTACACGATCACCGAGACACCGACGCAGACGGGGAAGAACTCGGCCGGCACCGCGCAGTACGGGCCGGCGGGCGCGGCGGTATGGAACTCGCCGACGATCGATCAGCGGAAGGGCGTGCTCTACGTCGGCACCGGCAACTCGTACACGGGCCCTGCCGTCAAGACGAGCGACTCGGTCGTCGCGATGGATCTCAAGACCGGGAAGATCGTCTGGTGGAACCAGGTCACCGGCGGCGACGCGTTTCTGGTCGGGTGCCGGCCGGGCGTCGAGAACTGCCCGAAGGAAGTCGGTCCGGACCACGACTTCGGCAACGCGCCGATTCTGCGCACGCTTCCCGGCGGCAAGCGGATCATCGTGATCGGGCAGAAGTCGGGCACGGTCTGGGGTCTCGATCCCGATGCCGAAGGCAAGGTGCTCTGGCAGTTCAAGGCCGGCAAGGGGGGCATGCTCGGCGGCATCGAGTGGGGCTCGGCGGCCGACGACACGGCGGCGTACATCCCGGTGTCGGACGTGCTGACGCCGCCCAACGAAGCGGGCGGCCTGTTCGCGCTGAAGCTGACCGACGGCCAGCCGCTGTGGCACACGCCGGCGCCCAAGCTCGAATGCAACACGGGCCGCGGCTGCACCGGCGCGCAGTCGGCGCCGGTGTCGGTGATCCCGGGCGTCGTGTTCTCCGGCTCGGTGGACGGCCATATGCGCGCCTATTCGACCGCGGACGGCTCGATCCTCTGGGACTTCAACACCGTCCGCGAGTACGAGACCGTGAACCACGTACCGGGCAAAGGCGGATCGATCGACGCAGCCGGCCCGGCGATCGCCGACGGGCTCCTCGTCACGAATTCGGGCTACGCGCTGTGGCGCGGGCTGCCCGGGAACGTGCTGCTGGCGTTTTCGGCGAAATGACCCCGGATCATGTGCGCGTGGACGACGTGATGGGGGAGATCGAGCGCGACGTGCGCGCACGCCTCAGACGTCACCTGGTCAAGAAGGGCGGCGCCGCCGATTATCAGGACGAGGAAATCTTCGACGCGGTCCACGCGCTCCTCTCCCGCGCGGTCAACGGCCGGAACCTGGAGGCCACGCTGCTGCCGGAGCTGGTCGATGGCGACGTCGACTGGCGCCTGCAGACACACCTGAGCCTCACGACGCATCGTCCCGGGCTGGCGGGGCGGTGCATCCTGTTCGTCAAGAAGACGATGGTGCTGCCGATGACGCGGTGGCTGTTCGAGTACGGCCAGGAGAACTTCCGCCGCCAGGATCATCTCAACCGGGTCCTGTTCGCCTGCATCGAGGAGCTCGCGCTCGAGAACGCCCGCCTTCGCCGCGAGGTCGCGTCGGCTTCGGCGGGCAAGCCCGCCTGATGAACGACCCCGCCCGATGAAGCTCGCGTGCGTCGTCCACCGGTTCGGCGCCGATATCGCCGGCGGCTCCGAAGGACACTGCCGCCTCGTCGCCGAACATCTGGCGGCGCGGCACGACGTCACGATCGTCACCACCTGCGCCAAGGATCACCTCACGTGGCGGAACCACTATCCCGCCGGCGAGACACGGGCGGGCACGCTGCGCGTGCGGCGGTTCCCGGTGGCGCGCGAGCGCGACATGCGCCGGTTCATGGATCTCAGCGATCTGATCGCGGCGGATCGGGCGACCGACAGCGATCAGGAGGCCTGGTTCCGCGAGAACGGGCCGGACGCGCCGGAGCTGATCGACCATCTGCGGATCCACGGCGCGGAGTACGACCGCGTGATCTTCTGGTCCTACCGCTACTTCGACACGTACTTCGGCCTGCCGCTCGTCGCGGACCGCGCGGTGCTGGTGCCGACCGCGGAAGAAGATCCGCTGATCCACGTCGACGCGCTCGGCGCGTTCTTCGCGCTGCCGAAGGGCTTTCTGTTTCTGACGCCCGAAGAGCAGACGCTCGTCGCGGCGCGTGCGCCGGTCGGGACGCCGTCGGCGGTGATCGGATCGGGGCTCGATCCCGCGCCGGACGCCGTGGATCTCCCGCGTCTGGACGGCCTGGGGCTCGCCGATCCGTTCGTCCTCTATCTGGGCCGGGTCGATCCCAACAAAGGCTGCCAGACGCTCATCCGGCATTTCCTGCGCTACGTCGCGAACGGCCGGGAGGTGCAGCTGGTGATGGCCGGTCCCTCCTCGATGGAGATTCCCGAGCACCGCTTGATCCGCCCGCTCGGCTTCGTGGATGAAGGGGTGCGCGAGGCGCTGTTGAGGCAGGCGCGTGCGCTGATCGTGCCGTCGCCGTACGAGAGCCTCAGCATGGTGCTCCTCGAGGCGTGGAACCACGGTCTGCCTGCGCTGGTGAATGCCCGATGCAAGGTGCTGCGCGGCCAGGTGGAGCGCGCCGGCGGAGGACTCTACTACGGCAACGCCGTCGAGTTCGTCGCCGGACTCGACTACCTGCTGGACCATCAGGATGTGGCACGACAGCTCGGGCGTCAGGGGCTCGCGTACGTGGATCGCGAATACCGGTGGCCGATCGTCGTCGGCAAAATCGAAGCGCTGCTGGCTCGCACGTAGGCCCGGTCCTTTCGGACCCGGCGTCTGGTAGCATTCGGTCATGCGAACGGCCGTACTGCTCACACTCGCGGCGACCGTTTCGGCGGCCGCCTGCGGCGGACCGACCCCGCCGCCGTTCAAGTCGGTCGCCGACACCAAGCTGCTGATGCAGTCGGTCGTGGATCCGAACGCGGACCTGATCTGGGACGCCGTGAAGATCATCATGACGAAGGAAGGCGACGAGAACATCAGGCCGAAGACCGACGCGGAATGGACCGCGGTGCGGAACGCGGCCGTCACCGTCGCGGAGTCGGGCAACCTGCTGATGATGGCGCCGCGCGCCAAGAACGGCGGCGAGTGGATGCAGCTGGCGCAGGACATGATCGACACCGGCGAAGCAGCGATCAGGGCCGCGGAGGCCAAGAACGCCGAGAAGCTCTTCACCGTCGGCGGCGATCTCTACGACTCGTGCTCGAACTGCCACCGGAAGTATCTCGACGCGATCGTGAATGCGAACAAGTAGGACGATCGCCCTCGGGGGCCTCCTCACGCTGTTCTATGCTGGTGTCGGCCTGGCACAAGTCGCCGGCAGCATTTCGGGAACGGTCAAGGACGCCTCGGGCGGCGTCATGCCGGGCGCGAGCGTCACGGCCACCAACACCGCGCTGGGCACACAGACCTCCACGACGACCGACGCGCGGGGACTCTACGCCTTGCCGAAGCTATCGGTTGGCAGATACGACCTGTTGGTGCAGATCGACGGCTTCAAAGCGCACAGGCGAGCCGGCCTGAGCGTGGACGCCGACGGAGCTCTTCAAGTCAACGTCGTCCTGGAGGTGGGCGAGCAGAATGAGACGGTCACCGTGACCGCCAATCAGATTCGCGTCGACACGGTGTCGACGCAGCTCGGCGAGGTCGTTCCGGCGGCGACGATGACCACCCTTTCACTCAACGGCCGAAGCTACACCGACCTGTTCTCGATTCAGCCCGGCGTCATTCCCACGACGACCATTCAATCCAACTCGGTGATCATGGCCGGCGTCACCGGGACGGTGGCGCCCTCGGGCCAGCTCAATGCCGGGAACGTGTCGGTCAGCGGACAACGTGAAACCGCGAACGGTTTCTTCGTGAACGGCGGAGACGTCCAGGAACATATGAACGGCGGGACCTCGGTCGTGCCCAACCTGGACTCGATCGAGGAGTTTCGGGTGCTGACCAATAATTTCGATCCTCAATACGGGAACTACAACGGCGGAATCGTCAACGTGGTCACCAAGTCCGGCAGCGACACCGTTCACGGAGGGGCGTTCGAGTTCTTCCGCAACACCGCCCTGGACGCGCGCAATTATTTTTCGCCCGAACGATCCCAGTTCGAGCAGAACCAGCCGGGCGGCACCCTTGGCGGCGCGCTCAGGAGCAAGCTGTTTGTCTTCGCGGACTATCAGGCCACGCGAACAACCCAGGGAATCGAAACGGGAGTGATTGCCGTGCCGTCGATGGCGCAGCGCGTGGGAGATTTCAGCGGCGTGGCCGACTCGTTGACGGGGACCGTCAACGGCCAGTACTGGGCGGATCTGCTGTCTCAGAAGCTCGGGTACCCGGTGTCGCCGGGCAGCAGATATTACGTGCCGGGATGCACGAGCACCTCGCAATGCGTGTTCCCGGGTGCGACTATTCCGGTCCGGTCCTGGGCCCCGCCGGCTCAGCGTCTGCTGCAGTACATCCCGACGCCCAATAGCGGCGAGCAGCAATTTTCGACCGGCGCCTTCGCGAAAACGGTACGGGACGACAAAGGATCCTTTCGAGCTGACGCGAACACGCGGTGGGGGTTGATGTCGGGCTACTACTTCGTTGATGACTATCGGTTGGACGACCCCTATCCCCGTCAGCAGGGCGGCGCGAACGTGCCGGGGTTCGACGCACTGACGATCGGGCGCGCGCAGTTGCTGTCGGTCGCCGCCAACACCGTGCTCGGGGCGTCCGCGGTGAACGAATTTCACGCCAGCTTCCTGCGAAATGCGAACAACGTCGGATTTCCAAACGGGGGGCGGGGAGTGAGCCTGGCGTCGCAGGGGTTCGTGACCGGTCCCGGCACTCCCGGCATCGTGGTCCAGGCGCCGGAACTCGAAGGCGTTGAAAACATCGTCTTCGACACGTTCACGATGGGTGTGACGATCACCGGCGTCAACCAGATCAATACGACGATGAATGTCAGCGACAGCGTGTCCAGGGTCCTGGGCGCGCATACCGTGAAGATGGGCGGGCAGTTTCAATTCGGCCAGGTGGAGCTCGATCCAAACGCCACCTTCAACGGTACGTTTACATTCGCGGGGACCGAGACCGGCAGCGATTTCGCCGACTTCCTGCTCGGCGTGCCCAGCAATTACATTCAGTCCTCCGGCGGTGTGTTCCACCTCAGGAACAACTACGGGGCCGCGTTCGCCCAGGACAGCTGGCGCGTGCATCCGGGAGTGACCGTCAACTACGGCGTGCGCTGGGACGTGATGCAGCCGTGGTACGAGCGGGACAACCAGATTCAAACCATTATTCCCGGCGCGCGATCCGTCGTGTATCCAGGCGCGCCGACCGGGCTTGTGGTGCCAGGCGATCCCGGTGTCGCCAGGGGACTGACGCCAACCCGCTGGGGCAACATCTCGCCGCGGCTCGGCATCGCCTACGCTCCCCGCGAGACCACGAGCCTGCGCGCGAGCTACGGGCTCTTCTACACCGCATTTCAGGGCCTGTCTGCGGGGATCATGTACGGCGTTCCGCCGTACGGCTACAACTACCTGAGTCCTGCGCCACCGCTGATGGCGACCCCCTTCATCACGGCCGCCGACGGCACCGACAACGGCCAGCGGTTTCCGTTGACGCCGCCGCCGCTCAACGCGACGCCGGCACGTCCCGTGACGGATTTCGCTTGGCCGAATTATCTGCCGGTCAACGCCGATCCGTTTTTTGCCAGCGACAACAGGGTCCCGTTCTCGGAGAACTACATGGTGTCGATCCAGCACGAGCTGGCGCGCAATGCGGTCGCCACGGCGAGCTACGTCGGCAGCCGGGGCCATCACCTGCTCGTGATTCGACAGGCGAACCCCGGCGATCCTGCGCTGTGCTTGAGCGTCAGCGAACCCAGCCAGGTAGCGCCGGGGAGCCCCACCTGCGGCCCGTTCGCCGAAAACGGAGTGTTCACGACGAAGGACGGCCGCGTGATCAACGGGACTCGCGGTCCGCTGGGTCCCGACTACGGCACCGTGACGCGGCAGGAAACCAGCGGCTACTCACGATACAACGCGCTCGAGCTGCATCTTCGCTACACCCGGCAGCAGGCCGGCGTCTCCGCCGGCTACACGTTGAGTAAGTCGGTCGACGTCGCGTCGAACATCGGCGAACAGGTGAACCCGTTCGACGTGCGGCGATCCGAGGCGCCCTCGGCGTTCGACCTGCGTCATCACTTCGTCGTGAGCTATAACTACGATCTTCCGCTCGGGCGCTTCGTCGGGCGTGGCCGCGCGCTCACCGACGGGTGGACCGTGTCCGGCACGACACGATTCAGCAGCGGGTTTCCGGTGACACTGTACGACAGCAGCGATCATTCACTGCTCGGCACCTTCGGCAACGGCGTGAACAACAACCTGGTGGACACGCCGAATTTCACTCCCGGCGATCTGAAGATCAACCATAATCCGTCGCAAGGCCCCGCGTTCAATACCGCGCTCTTTTCGGCCGCCGCCCTCGGGCAACTGGGAAACGCGCCCCGGCGGTTCTTTTACGGGCCGGGCATCGCGAACTTCGACATGGCCCTGATCAAGAACATCCGGTTCGGACCGTCGAAAGCCATTCAGCTTCGCGTGGAGGCGTTCAATGTCTTCAACCACTCGCAGTTCTACGGAGCCGGTTCCGTCGACGGCAATATTGCGAGCCCGACCTTCGGCACCATCGTCGCGGCAGCGTCGCCACGCCTCGTCCAACTCGCCGCGAAAGTCACGTTCTAGGATGTGGCGTCGCGTCGCCGTGTCGCTCGGCGTGGCGACCGTGTCGGCGCCGTTAGTCCTCGCTCAGGGGACGCCGCCGGTTTCCCGGGCGGCCGGCGGGCATCCCGACCTGCAGGGCGTCTGGAACTTCTCCACGATCACGCCGCTCGAGCGTCCCGCGGAGTTTGCCGGCAAGGAATATCTCACCGACGCGGAGGCGGCGCAGTACGAAGCCCGCACCCAGCAGCGGAACAATCGCGACAATCGGGATCCGTCCGCGGACGCCAACGCCGACGTCGCCGGCGCGTACAACGAATTCTGGTGGGATCGCGGCGTCCACGCCGCGCGCGTCAATGGACGCACGCGCACGTCGCTGATCGTCGATCCGCCGGACGGACGCATTCCCGCCCTCACGCCTGACGGCGAGCAGCGGGCGGCGGCCCGCGCCGAGGCCAGGCGCCAGCATCCGGCCGACGGTCCGGAGGATCGGTCGCTCGGCGAGCGGTGCCTGCTCTTCAACGCCGGGCCGCCGATGCTGTCGGGGCCGTACAACAACTACGTCCAGATTCTGCAGAACCACGATCACGTGGTGATTCTCAACGAGATGATTCACGACACGCGCATCGTGCCGCTCGACGGGCGCCCGCACCTGCCGCCGGCGGCCCGCCGGCTGCTCGGCGATTCGCGCGGCCATTGGGAGGGCAACACCCTCGTGGTCGAGACGACGAACTTCTCGGACAAGACGAACGTGCGTGGATCGGGAGAGCGGCTGCGGCTGGTGGAACGCTTCACGCGCGCCGATGCGAAGACGCTGCTCTACGAGTTCACGGTCGACGACCCGGCGTCGTTCGTCAAGCCGTGGACGGCGGTTCTGCCGATGGCGAAGACCGACGATCAGATCTACGAATACGCCTGCCATGAGGGGAACTACGCGATGACCGGCATCCTGCGCGGCGCGCGTGCTACGGATCGGAAGTAACCGCGGAGCACGCTGAGCACGTCGAGAACGCGCTGAGAAAACGTTTGCTCGGCGATCTTTGCGATCTTGGCGGTTTCTTCTTCTCGTCGCTTACGGTACGCGGTCGAGCGTCAGGCGGCGCGTCAGCGTTTCGTTCCCCGCGCGGATCGATCCCGGCGCCGGGCCGAACAGCAGCACGCCGTTCTCGAAGCGGAAGAAGCGCTTCTGCTCCGTGCCCACATAGTCGGGACGCCACGCGGCGTCCACCTTCAGCGTCACGCTGCTCTCGGCGTCATTGATGGTGCAGGGTCCCGAGTACGCGATGTACGAACCGAGCAGCATCGCCTTCATCTGCTCGACCGGCGTCGTGCTTCCCGCCGCGAACGACGGAGTGTCGCTCGACATGATCTGCACGTAACACGCGCCGCGCCAGACGACGATCGATCCCACGGGGCGGCCGCCCCATGGCAAACGTGCGACCGTGCCGTCGGCGCGCAGATCCTCGGCGGCCCTCAGCTTCCAGCGCCCTTCCAGGGACGGCTTCGCCGCTGGGGCGGGTAGGGCGGGTGGGGCAGGTGGGCCGGGTGGGGCCGGTAGGGTGCCCGTGGCGGCAGGCGGGGCGGGCGCATCGGACGCAGCCGCGGCCGGACGCCGGCCGTAGTTCGGGCGGTAGTGCTGATGACAGCTCGTGCACGACGTGTAGAGCTGATCGTTGAGCGCATCGAGCGCGGCGACGTCCTTCGCTTTCGCCGCGCGGAACGCGGCGCGCCCCGCGTCGAGCATGAGCTTCGCGTCCTGCATCCAGCGGTCCTGATCGCGCGCGCGGCCAGGCATCATCAGCAGGTTGGCCGACTCCGCCACCGCCAGCGCCTTCCCCTGCAGCTCGACCCACTCGACCTCGGTCTTCGGCTCCCGGGTCGTGATGTAGAAGATCGCGTCGGACGCGGGATAGATGATCTTCACCATCAGCTCGCTCATCGTGCTCGCGGGTTGCATCACCCGCTGTGCAGTCTCTTGGTTCGCCGCAGCCGGAGGCGAAGGCGGCTGTCCCGCCGGCGCCGCAGCCGCGGAAGTTGACGGCAGTTGTCCCGCCGAAGCCGCAGGATTCTGAGGCGGCGAAGGCGATGGAGGCTGCGCGAGCAGCGTCGAAGCGGCGAGCAGGA
>JAYVYV010000204.1:0-4000 GCA_043783985.1 Acidobacteriota bacterium
CGGGATTTCCGTCGCCTTCTCGTCTTTCATCCGCAGGATGTAGTTCCGACTGAACCAAGGGACGATCTCCTTGATCTTGTTGATGTTGACCAGGTGCGAGCGATGGACCCTCCAGAACACGCTCGGGTCGAGCCGCTCGTGCAGTTCGTCGAGCGTCCGGTAGTTCGACGTCCCGGCGTGCTGAGCTGTTACTACCGTAATGCCTTCATCGGCCAACGAGGCGTAAATAATTTCTTCGGACTGAACGAGCAGAAACCGCTCGCCGACGCGGATCGCGAGCCGATCCCGGCGGCTCTGCCGTTCTGCGACCGCCTGAATAATCTTCTCCAGCTCGGCGCTGTTGACGTTGGGCGCCGCCTCCAGCGGCCGATCCGAGGCGATGCGCCGCCTCGCCCGGTCCACCGCCACCTCGAGCCGCGGCTGATCCACCGGCTTCAGCAGGTAGTCGACCGCGTTGACCTCGAAGGCCTCGATCGCATGCTGATCGTAGGCCGTCACGAAGATGATCTGCGGGGCGGCGCGGCTGGCGAGCAGACGCCGGGCGACCTCGAACCCTGTCAGGCCCGGCATCTGGACGTCGAGAAACACGACGTCGGGCTGCAGGCGGTCGATCGTGGTCAGCGCCTCGACGCCGTTGCCGGCCTGACCGATCACCTCCACGCCGCCGATCTGATCGAGCAGGTAGACCAGCTCGTCACGCGCCAGCTGCTCGTCGTCCACGAGAACCGCGTGCAGATCCATCGTTACGCCGTCACCCGTTCCGGCAGTGCGATCTCCGGAATTTCTACGCTCACGCAGGTGCCCCGACCGGGGACGCTGGTCAGCTTCAGGCGGTACGGCGGGCCGTAGATGGTCTGCAGCCGTTCGTTGACGTTGCTCAGCCCGATGCCGTCGCCCAGCGCGTGCTCCAGGCGCTCCTCGGTCATGCCGAGGCCGTCGTCGTGCACTTCGATGATGGTGTGGCCGTCGCACACGGTGGTCTTGATCGTGATGCGGCCGCCGCCGACCTTGCGGGCGAGGCCGTGCTTGATCGAGTTTTCGACCAGCGGCTGGAGGATCATGCTCGGCACGATGACGTCGAGCGTCTGCGGCGCGATCTGCTTCTCGACCGTCAGTTGCGGGCCGAAGCGGACGACCTCGATGTCGAGATACTCGTCGATCGAGGCCAGCTCCTCGCGCAGCGTGACGAAATGATCCGTGCTGCGCATCAGGCGGCGGAGCAGTCCCGACAGCTTCGTGATGAGCACCCGCGCCGTGTCCGGCTGGGTGCGGATGAGCGATGAGATCGACGTCAGGGTGTTGAACAGGAAATGCGGGTTGATCTGGTTGGCGAGCGCTTCGATCTTCGCCGCGAGCAGCAGCTTCTCCTGCTCCTGCAGGCGGTGCTCGATCCGCGCGTTGTTCCAGATCTTGATCGGTGTGGCGACGCAGAGCACCGAGGCGAACAGCACGATCAGCATGCGCCACGACCACGGGGGGGTCGGCGCGAGCACGAACAAGCGGTGATGGTCGCTCCACCGGAACCCGAGCGCCTGCCCCAGCAGCGCGAGCGCGACCGGCGCGAGCAGCAGCACGACCTGCCAATCCATCTCCAGCGATCGCACCATGCGCCACGCGCGCCGGGGCACGCTGGGAAAAATGAAGGGCGAGAAGTGCCAGATCGCCTCTTTCGGACACAGTTCGCGCAGACCACCCCCGGCGAAGCCGCAGCCGACCGCGAAGGGGAGCGCGGCCCATTCGCCGTTGCCGAGCGGCGGGAGGCCGACCATGGCGCCGACGGTCGCGCCGGCGTACGGACCCGCAATCAGCCCCACCAGAAAGGACCCCTCCATCGTCAGATCGAGCGCGTCGTAGCCGAGCAGCAATCGCGCCACGACGCCGGCGGTCAGCGGAATGCCCAGGCTGAGCGCGAAGGTCAGCCGATCGGGCCAGGCGCGGCGCTCGAAAATGAGGATGTGCCGGAACCGCCGGTAGCGCACGAGCATGGTCGCCAGCGCGGCCGTAGCGACGAGCTTGACGACGAGCGTCGTGAGCAGTAACTGCTCGGCGGACAGGAACTTCGGGCCTTGCATGGTTTACTTGATCTTATCGGCCAGATAAACTGAGAGCAATGGCTGTGATTCGTCCCTTCGTCATCGGTTTCGCCACCACCCTGAAGCATCTCTTCAAGAAGCCGATCACGGTGAATTACCCGGAGCAGAAGGTGCCGATGTTCCCGAAGTACCGGGGCAAACAGGTACTGATGCGGGACGAGAACGGGCTCGAAAAATGCGTCGCGTGCGGCCTCTGCTCGGCGGCATGCCCCGCCGACGCGATCTACCTCGAGGCGGCCGAGAACGACGGCACCGTGCAGGCGGGCCCGCGTTACGCCTCCGTGTACCAGATCCACAAGACGCGCTGCATCTTCTGCGGCTACTGCGAAGAGGCGTGTCCCGTCGGCGCGATCTTCATGGGCAAGGACTACGAGCTCGCGGTCTACAGCAAGGCCGACTTCGTCTGGGACAAGGCCGACATGCTCGTCCCGGCAACGACCGCTGCGCCCGGACCCGCGCAGCCGGGCAGGTAGGCCAGGTGAGGCCGGGGGGCCGGGTCGGCCAGACCGTGTCCCACCCGGCTTACCCGCCGGACGCGGCCCACCAGGCCTACTGACATGCAGATCGGCGCGCTCGGCGACATTCACGGCGAATTCGACACCGTGCACCTCATCATGCAGCGGCACGCCGACGTGCCGATGTGGGTGTGCGTCGGCGACGTCGCGAGCAACGACGGCGAGTACTTCGCGCCGCAGGCGCCGCTGTATTTCATCAAGGGCAACAACGAGGACTTCGATGTGCTCGCGCTCGCGGTCAGCGGGCAGGCACCCGCGCCCGCGCTCCACTACCTGCAGAATGGCGGTCCGCACCATGTAGGCCCGTGGCGGGTCGCTGCGCTGGGGGGCACCTTTGCGCCGAGCTGGTACAACACGGCGGCCGCCGCGCTGCCGCCGTCCAAGGGGCGCAAGACGTCGGCGGGGTCGCTGAAGCTCGGCAAGAGCCGCGACGACAAGCGGCGCCATTTCGTGCGCGACGAAGTGCTGGCGTGCAAGGCGCTGCCGGGCATCGATCTGTTCCTGACGCACGAGGCGCCGCGCCCGTTCTATCCGGCCGGCCGCCGCATCGACGCCGGCAAGACCGTCTTGAACGACGTCCTCGCCGCGATGAAGCCGAGGCTGCACCTGTTCGGCCACCATCACGAGTTCACCGACACCGTGCGTCAGGGCGTGCGCTCGATCGGCCTCGACATCGTGACCAAGTCGTACCTGCTCGTCGACGCCGACACGTTCAAGACGGAGCGGCTCGATACCTAGATTGGGTAATTGGGTAATCGGGTAATCTGGTGATTGAGTGCCAGATGGAACGGCCGATTCCCCCATCAATGACCCGATTACCAGATTATCCAATTACCTGATGCAGAAATTCATTGAGGCGCTCGAGGAACGTGTGCTCGTGTGCGACGGCGCGATGGGGACGATGCTCTACGCGAAGGGCGTCTTCATCAACAGGAGCTTCGATGCGCTGAATCTGACGCGGCCGGACCTCGTCGGCGAGGTGCACCACGAATACGTGCGCGCGGGCGCGGACGTCATCGAGACCAACACGTTCGGCGCGAACCGCATCCGGCTCGGATCGTTCGGCCTCGCCGACCGTCTCCACGACATCAACGCACAGGGCGCGGCGATCGCGCGCCACGCCGCGCGCGACGAGGCGTACGTCGCCGGCGCGATCGGCCCGCTCGGGGTGCGCATCGAGCCGTGGGGAAAAACCGGCGTCGACGAAGCGCGCGGGTACTTCCGCGAGCAGGCGCAGGCGCTCGCCGACGGCGGCGTGGATCTGTTCATCCTCGAAACCTTCCGCGATCTCAGTGAAATCGGCGCCGCGATCGACGCCGTGCGCAGCGTGTCCGAGCTCCCGATCGTCGCGCAGATGACGACCGAGGACGACGGCCACACGCTGGACGGCAC
>JAYVYV010000205.1:0-10694 GCA_043783985.1 Acidobacteriota bacterium
GCAGCCGAACGCCCAGACGTCGCTGCGCTTGTCGGCCGCCCGTCCCTTCGCCTGCTCCGGGCTCATGTAGGCGGCCGTGCCGAGGATCACGCCCACGCCGGTCATCATCGCTGGTGTCGTAATCGTCGGCGACGCCGTGACGTCGTGGCGCAGCCCTTCCGGGCTGCCGGCGCCGGCCACAGGTTCGAGCGCCTTCGCCAACCCGAAGTCGAGCACCTTGACCCGATCGTTCGCGTCCAGCGCGATGTTCGCCGGTTTCAGATCGCGATGGATGATCCCTTTCTCGTGCGCGGCCTCCAGCGCGTCGGCGATCTGCCGCGCGATGGCGAGGGCTTCGTCGACGGGAAGCCGTGAGCCCTGAGCCCTCGCCCCTGCTATCCGCTCCGCGAGCGTCGGTCCGTCAACGAGTTCGAGCACCAGGAACTGCGTCGTTCCAGATGCTTCGAGCCCGTAGATCGCGGCGATGTGGGGATGATTGAGCGCGGCAAGGACTTGCGCTTCGCGTGTGAAGCGCGCGAGGCGTTCCGAATCGTGCGCGAAACTGTCCGGCAGGATCTTCAGCGCGACGTCGCGCCCGAGCTTCGTGTCGCGTGCCCGGTAGACCTCGCCCATCCCGCCGGCGCCAAGCAGCGTCAGAATCTCGTAGGCGCCGAGCGGTGAACCTGGTGTCAAGGGCATCTGGCGCAGCATCGTGCGCGCGAATTATATGGCAGACGCATCGGGACCGACTCGTATAATGGCCGTATGAATCCGGCAGAAGTGCAAGCGATCGCGCACACGCACGGACTGCTGTTGCTGCTGCAGTTCGGGTCGTCCGTCACCGGACGCGGGCACGCCGGGAGCGACGTCGACCTTGCCGTGCTCTTCGAACGGGCGCCCGACTCGCTCGGACCACTGGCGGACCTGACGGTCGATTTGCAGGCGCTGGCGCCCGGTCGCGAGGTGGACCTCACCGTCCTCAATCACGCCGACCCGCTGCTCTTGAAGCAGGTGACCGAACGCTGCGAGCTCGTCTACGGCTCGCCTCGCCGCATGGCCGAGTTCACGATGTACGCGTTCAAGCGCTACCAGGATCACCGCCGATATCTCGACATGGAACGCGCGTACGTCGACCGGGCGATCGGCACGATGAACCGATGACGATCGATCGCGAGCTCGTCACGCGCAAACTGCTGCTCGTGACCGCCGACATCGAGTCTCTCGCCGCCGTTCAAGACAGGGGACGCGACGCCTATCTCACCAGCAGCATCGACCAGGCGGCATCGGAGCGCCGGCTCGAGCGCGCGGTCGGCCGGATGATCGACATCAATTACCACGTCATCACGACGAGCGGCCACCCGCCACCGGCCGACTACCACACGTCATTTCTGAAGCTCGGCGAGATCGGCGTGCTCGACGCCGAGTTCGCGCGACGCATCGCCCGCGCTGCCGGGCTGCGCAACCGCCTCGTCCACGACTACGTGGACCTCGATCCGGGGAAGGTATTCGACGCGCTCGGCGACGCGCTGCGCGATGTGCCCGTGTATCTCGCGCGCGTCAATCAGTTCGTGCAGGCCCGGTAGCGTCGCACCGCCCTGGCGCGCTACTTCTTCCCGTCGTACTCCGCGTCGGTGACCTTCTCCATCCACTTCGTCTCGCCGCCGAAGCCGACGTTGATCTGCACGAGCGCCTGCCCGGGCGTGGCGCCGTGCCAGTGGATCATGTTCGGACCGGTGTAGTCGCTCTCGCCTTTGCCCAGCTCCTTGATCGGGCCGCCTTTTTTCTGCGTGCGCATACGGCCGTCCTCGACCATCAGCAGCTGACCGTGTTCGTGGCTGTGCCACGCAGCCCGCGCGCCCGCTTCGAAACTGCGCCGCGCGACGGTCAGCTCCTTGCCGTCCATCACCACCGACTTGCCGGTGAAGCGCGGATCGTCCTGCTGCGCGTAGCCCGACGCGACGAGCAGCAGCCCCAGACCCAGAAGCACCGCTATACGTGTCATGCCTGTCTCCTATTTCATCGGCGAGTAGTCGGTCGGATCCGCGAACACCGACACCACTTTGGTGGTGAGTCGTCCGTTGACCTCCGATTCGGTGCGGACCTTCTGCCATTCCGGATCCGCCGAGAAGTCGGCCCACGCTTTCTTGGCGGCCTCGCGGCTCGGGTGCTCGAGGACGTAGATCAGCGTGTTGGCCGAGTCGGGCGCATCCTGCGGCGTCATGTAGATCACGTTCTTCATGCCGTGCCTGTTGAAGATCCCGAGCGTGTGATTGCGGAAGCGCGCGTGCAGGTCGCCCAGCTTGCCTTCCGGCGCGGTGTAGGTGCGCAGCTCGTAGACGTGCTTGCCGGCCTGCGCGTGCGCGATGCCGGACTGCAGCAGGCTGCCGGCCGACATGCCGGCGATGAAGATGACGGTTGACCCGGCGAGCACGAACCATGTGTTCTTCAGCATTGGATCCTCCAGACTGTCAGCGATACATCTTACGGTGACCGTTCCGGCCGTTTGTGATCTCGAAGCTCCCGTCCCGCCGCGCAGCGATCCTGATGTCGTGCGCGGCCGTGTCGTCGACGTTCGCGATGAACGTCTCCGGCACGTTGTGATCCGGCCCGCCGTCCACGGCGTAGTGCAATTGCCACAGGTCCTCGAGCCCCGGCGAATCCCGGATGATACGCCAGGCGCTCGGCGCGCCGCCCTTGTGCGGGCCATTGTTCATCACGGCCACGCGCGGGTGCACCGCGTGCACGAGGACCGCCGGTCCCGACAGGCTCAAGCCGTGGTGCGTCGTCAGGTAGACGTCGACGGTGCCGAGCAGGTTGTTCGGGCACACCAGATCGTGTTCCTTGTTCCACGTGAGATCGCCGAGGTCGAGCATCCGGAACCTGCCGAAGGTCAGCACCATGCCGACCGATCGCGCGTTCTCGGTCGGATCGGAATCCGCCGACGTGTAGTCGCGGCAGAGCGCATTCGGCTGGCCCGCGCCCGGCAGCGGCGTGGTGATGAGGTCGCCGGCCGCCGACACGAAGCGCACATCGAGGCCTGCGATCGGAAGCGTCTCGCCCGGACGAGCCAGCACGTGACGCCCTTTGGCGCGCGTCGCCAGATACGCCTGATACAGCAGCGCCGGCTGATCGCCCTGCTCGACCGTCGGGCCATGATCGACGAACGTGCGAATCGGCACGCGTGCCGCCAGCGCGGGCACACCGCCGACGTGGTCGGCGTGGTAGTGCGTGACCACCAAATAGTCGATGCGCGAGAGGCCGGCCTGCCGAACGACGGACGCAATGCGGTCGGCGTCGCGGCCGTTGAAGCCCACGTAGCCGGTGTCCACCAGCAGCGACTCGCCGGAGGGCGTCACCATCAACGTCGCCTGACCGCCCTCGACGTCGATGACATGGATGTCGAGCGGCTTCTCCGGCTGCGCTTCCGCCCGTTGGGTCACCCCCGCAAGCGCCGCGGCCACGAGCAACAGGAGGAGAGGACGCATGGAGCGCCAGTATAATCGCCGCACCATGGATCGCAGAGATTTCGTGCGTCTCGCCGGCCTGGGCCTGACGGCTGGCGCGTCGGCGGCGGAAACCGTCGTTCAGGCCGCGCCCCAGGGACGCGCGCGAGGGGCGCAGCGGACGCCGGCACGCAAGGCGCTGATGAAAGTCGGCACGCAGCATGGCGACACCGACGACATCCTGAGGGTGATGGCTGGTTTCGGCGTGAACCACATCTGCAGCCACCTGCCGTCGCCGCGGCTCGACGACCAGTGGTCGGTGGACGCGCTCACGCGCCTGCGCGAACGCGTGGAGTCGTTCGGCCTCACGCTCGACCTGGTGCCATTGCCCCTCAGCTCCAATGAGCTCGAGACGTTCGAGCATCCGAACATCATGCTGGGCAAGAGCCCCGAGCGCGATCGTGAGATCGACCACATCTGCCAGATGATCCGCAACACGTCGCGTGCGGGCATCCCCGGCCTGAAGTACAACCTCACGTTCCTCGGCGTCGTGCGCAGCGCGCCGACGCCCGGGCGCGGCGGCGCGCAGTACAGCACGTTCGTGTACGGTCAGGCGAAGCAGGATCCGCCGCTCACGAAGGCGGGTCCGGTCAGCGCCGATGCGTACTGGGAGCGCATCACGTACTTTCTCGAGCGCGTGATTCCGGTGGCGGAAGAATACAAGGTGCGCATGGCGTTCCACCCGCAGGATCCGGCCATGCCGGCCGACAAGGGCTTCCGCGGGGTCCACACGGTGCTGGGATCGGTCGACGGCCTGAAGCGATTCATCACGATCGCGCCCAGCGCCTATCACGGATTGAACTTCTGCCAGGGCACCGTCTCCGAGATGCTCGAGAAGCCTGGCGACGAGATCTTCGACGTGATCCGCTATTTCGGATCGCGGAAGAAGATCTTCAACGTGCACTTCCGGAACATCCGCGGCGGTTTTCTGAACTTCCAGGAAACCTTCATCGACGATGGCGATGTGGACATGCTGAAAGCGATGCGGGTCTACAAAGAGGTGGGGTTCGACGGCATGATGATGCCCGATCACGTGCCGGTCATCAGCGGCGACGCGCGCGGCGCTCAGGCGTTCGCGTTCGCGTTCGGCTACATCTCGGCCTTGATCGCCGCTGTCTCCGCCGAAGCCTGATCGAGGAACGACAGAATCGCCGCGTTCGACGCCGCGAACTGATCCGTGAAGAAAATGTGGCTGGCGTGCGGGATCATCACCAGGTGCGCGCCCGGGATGGCCTTCGCGATGATGCGGCCGTTCTCGGCCGGCACGAGCTGGTCGGTGTCGCCGTGAATGACCAGCGTCGGCATCGTGATGCCGGCGAGCCGATCGTGCGTGCCGCTCCAGGCGCGGATCCCCTGCAGCTGCGCGAAGTAGCCGTCGTTGGTGACCTTGGCTCGCAGCCGAACCGCGATGTCTTCCGCCACCCGCTCGCGCGGTGTGCCGGCGTCGAAGATGTAGGGCGCCATCACCCACATCGCCTCCTCCCGCGTCATGGCCGATCGCGCGCCAAGCGCCGCCGCGACCTCTTTCGACGCAGGCACCGACTGCCGGCCACCGCACGCCGTGCAACCGAGGATCAGCGAGCGCACGCGCGAGGGATGGTTCAGCGCGAGCTCCTGCGCGATCATGCCGCCCATCGACGCGCCCAACACGTGCGCCGACGCGATGCCCGCCGCGTCCAGCACCGCCGCCGCATCGTCGGCCATGCCGGGGATCGAGTACGGGCCGGGAGGGACGTCGCTCCGGCCGACGCCGCGGTTGTCGTAGACGATCGTCCGGTAGCGCGCCGAGAGGACCGGGACGAGCCGCTGCCACCACTCGAGCGTGGCGCCGAGACCCATGATGAGGAGCAGCGGCTGTTGTACTGCGGAGCTCGGGGCGATCGCCGACGCAGGTTTGGGATCACCCTGCGAGATTTGTTCGCTCGGCGGTTCCATCCGGGCGTCTTCCCAATAGATCTTCACTCCGTCGTCTCGCGTCAGATGCGGCACGTCAGTATCCCCTCTCGAAATCGACGCGGTACAGCAGCGGCTGGCCGCGCAGGAGACGGCGGTAGTTGTCGATGAAGATCGGCGCGATGTCGGGCGGCGCGCTCAGCGCGGCCGTGTGCGACGTGATGTGGACGTTCGGCAGGCGCCAGAAGACATGGTCGGCCGGCAACGGTTCCTGTTCGAATACGTCGAGAACCGCGCCCGCCAGCCGTCCGTCCTGCAGCGCCTCCGCCAGCGCCGCTTCGTCGACGCAGCCGCCGCGACCCGGGTTGACGAACACGGCGCGCGGCGGCAGCGCGCGCAGCAGCGCCGGTCCGATCAGATGGCGCGTCGCCGCCGTGCCCGGCATCACGCTGACGAGATAATCGAGGTCGGACGCGAACGCGGAGGCGGCGTCCGCCAGCGGACCGTGGAAGTACTCGTCGACGTCGGCGCAGTCTTCGCTGGCGCGGGTGTAGCCCTTCACGCGCATGCCGAAATGCTTCGCCGTGCTGGCGAGCGCGGCGCCGATCGTCCCGACGCCGAGCAGGCCGATCTGCTTGCCCCGCAGGCGCGTCGGCGGCGACGGATCCCATCGGCCATCGGCCTGCGACGCCTGCTTCTCGAAGATCTTGCGCTCGTGGGCGAGGAGATACGCGAACACGTATTCGGACATCTGCGCGCCGAACACGCCGCGCGCGTTGGTCAGGACGTAGTCGCGGCGCAGCGCGGAATCGAGCAGCGGCTCGACGCCGGCCCAGGTCGACTGCACCCAGCGCACCGCGGTCAGCGCCGGCATCACCTGGCGCAGCAGCGCCGGCTCACCGAACGCGAGATCGAACGAGGGCGCGTTCGCCGCGGCCTCCATCGGGTCCGTCGTCGAGGTGATGGCGAGTTCGGGAAGATGCGCCGACTCGAGGAGCGCGTGATAGTCGCGCGCGCGGCGCGACAGGATCAGCAGCGTGTGCATGCGGCTCTAATCTTCACATACCAAAGAAAGAGAGCCGGAGCCCTACTCGTTGACGGCTTTGGGGAAGCGGTCGGCGCCGTCGGACCTGCCGGCTGCGGCGAACTTCTCGGTCTTCGCGTCGGGCTCGCTGCTCAACCGGCGCAGCTTGTTCACGTCGCCGATGATCTCGATGACGCCGCAGCCGCGGCACATCATCGCCTTGGTCATGACGTCGCCGGTTTCCAGCGTCAGGAACTTCGACTCCTGGGGCCGGAACGAGGTACGGACTGCCGAGATCATTGCGCCGGCCGCGAACGAATCACCGCCGCATCGAGCACAGGTCGCCATCAGCCCTCCCTTCCCTAGATGGACTATAGCAGACTTTAAAAGACAGATAGGTGCATTGCGAAGCTACACAAAATTGCACAACGTTCCGACTGACAGCGAACAGGGTGGCCTGTGCGCGATGGGGTGGCTTGTGTGCGCTGTTCGAGCACGGGCTCCGCGCTCGTTGGAACGATGAAGAAACCGCTCTAATTCCTCGCCGCGCGTTTCTGAGGCGCGCCCCCTTCCGGGATCTTCACCGCCGCCGGGACGGTCAGCGTGAGGCTGTACTTCTGCAGCGTTGCGCTCAGCGTCGACGCCTTGGCGATCGCGGCGTTCAGGTCGGCGATCGTTCTCGGCGTCTGCGCCTTCACCTCGGTGTAGGCGCGCACGGTCGGATCGGCGGGGGACATACCGGCCGTCAGTCCGTTCTTCGCCTGACCGAGCTTCGCCGTCAGGCTCTCGTTCTGGCCGCGTCCGCCGCCGCCGCCGCGTCCGCCGGCCGGGACCGCAAGCTTCGTCGCGAGCGCCGCCACCTCCTTCGCGAGCGCATCGACCGACGCCTTCACGTCCCCGGGCACGTCGCTCCGGCCGCCGATCGCGGTCGTGACGTCGGTCAGCTGCCGCGTCAGCGCCGCGTGCGCCGTGGTCGCTTCGACGAGCCGCGGCTGCAGCGCGTGGATCTCCATCGCCTGGTCGTACATCCGCTTCCGCTCGACCGCCGTCAGCAGCACCTCGGGATCCTCGTTCACGCGCAGCGGTTTGCTCTCGATCGTCTTGCCGTCGACGATGAGCGAGATGGTGTAGACGCCGCCGAGGACGTGCGGTCCGTTCAGATTGGCTCCGCCGCCGAATCCGCCGCCGCCGCCCGTGCTGACTACCGGACACCCGGCGCCGAACGGGCTCGTCGCGGGCGGCTCGGCTCCTGCACTACCTTGAGCACCTTCCGAACCCCGAGCACCCTGAGCACCACGAGAACCCTCCGAACCCCTGCCGCCACGTCCCTCCGCCGGAGGCGGGGCCGAATTCGGCTGCACGCGCAGATCCCAGCATGCGGTCTGGATCCCCGCCCGGTTGCTGCTGGCCAGCGGCGTGCCGGAGATCTCGCGCACCTCTCGTCCCGCAGGGTCGGTGATCGCCAGCTTCACGTCGCCGACCGGCTTCTTGTTGAGCCAGGAGATGATCGCGGCTCCCGGCGGATTCTCGCCGAAGAACGTCTGGTCGCCCCAGAACTCGTAGTTCCGATCGCGCGCGGGACGACGGAACGTTGCGTAGGGCGGCGGCGTGAACAGCGCCGCGTCGGCCGCGGTCGCCTGCGCCTTTGCGTATTCCTGGATCGGCTCGAGGTGATCGATGATCCAGATCGCGCGCCCGTGCGTCGCGAGGATCATCGCGTTGTCGCGCGGGTGCAGCGTGATTTCGTCGATCCGCACCGTCGGCAGGTTGGCTTTCACGCGCGACCAGCTCTTCGCGCGATCGATCGAGATGAAGAGGCCGGTCTCGGCGCCGACGTACAGCACGTCCCGATTCTTGAGATCCTCGGTCAACGTCTTGACGACTTCGCCTTTTAAATTCCCGGACGCCGGCTGCCATGTCTGCCCGAAGTCGTGCGTCACATAGATGTACGTCTCGAAGTCGTTCTGCCGGTGGCCGTCGAACGTCGCGTACGCGGTCGCTTCGTCGAACCGCGACGGCACGACCTCGGACACCCAGATGCCCCTCGGCAGCCCGGGAATCCTGTCCGCGACGTCGCGCCACGAACGCCCGCCGTCGCGCGACACCTGCAGGTGCCCGTCGTCGGTGCCCGCGTAGGCGACGCCGGCCCGTTTGGGCGATTCGGCGAACGAGATGATGGTCGGCCACGCCTGGATGCCGTCGTCCTTCGCGATCCGGATGTCGCTGCCTTTCACGCCCATCGTCACGATGTCGTCGCGCTTGGCGTTGCCTGTCAGATCCGAGCCCTGCGTCTCCCAGTTCAGCCCGCGGTTCGCCGAGCGGAAGACCTTGTTGGCGGCGGCGTAGATGATCTTCGGATCGTGGGGAGACATCACGAGCGGCGTGTCCCAGTTCCAGCGCAGCGCGTCGTCGCCCGTGTTCGCCTGCGGGCGGATCGAGATCGTCTCGCCCGTCACGCGATCGATGCGCACCATGTTGCCGTCCTGCGACTCGCTGTAGGCGATGCGGTAGTCGGTGGGATCCTGCAGCGCGACGAAGCCGTCGCCGCCCTGCATCGTCGCCCAGTTGAAGCCGGCGATCCCGACGGCGCCGCGCACGGCGCTCGGACCGCACCAGCTGTAGTTGTCCTGCATGCCCCCGCAGATGTTGTAGGGCGTCGCCATGTCGTAGCTCACGTGGTAGAAGAGGCCGACCGGGATGTTGTGCACGAAGTTCCAGGTCCTGGCCGCGTCCCACGTGATCGCCACGCCGCCGTCGTTGCCGATGATCATGTGGTTCGAGTTCGCCGGATCGATCCAGATCGCGTGCACGTCGTCGTGAATCGTCTGGGTGGCGTTGAGCGTGACGGTCTTGCCGCCGTCCACGGTCTTGTGCAGCTTGACGCCGGCATAGAACACCGTTTCCGTGTCGTTCGGATCGATGCGCACCTGGCTGAAGTACATCGGGCGCGCGTTCTCGTTGTTCACCTTGCGCCATGTCGCGCCGGCATCGTCGGACCGATAGAGGCCCGTCGGCGTGGCGTCGACGCCGACGGCGGTGGTCGCGCCACGGCCGCCGCCTTGCGGTTCATCGGGAGTCGCGGCGGCGCCTGCTGTTCCACGGGCCGCCGGCAGCGTCGACTGGCCTTCGACCGTCGCGTAGAGTACGTTCGGCCGGCGGCGGTTCACGTCGAGCCCGATGCGTCCCAGCGGCTCGTTCGGAAGACCGTTGGTGAGGCGCGTCCAGCTGTCGCCCGCGTTGGTCGACTTCCAGATCCCGCTGCCGGGGCCGCCGCCGTTCATGCAGCAGGCGGTGCGGCGGCGCTGATAGGTCGACGCGTAGAGCACCTTGTTGTCGATCGCGTCCATCACGAGGTCGTTCGCGCCCGTGTCCTCGTCGACCTTCAGCGTCTGCTTCCAGCTCTTCCCGCCGTCGTTTGTCTTGAAGATGCCGCGCTCGCCGCCGGGTCCGAAGAGGCTGCCGGTCGCCGCCACCAGCACCACGTCGTTGTTGCGCGGGTCGATGACGATGCGGTTGACGGCGCGGGAGGTGGCGAGCCCCATGTTCGTCCAGCTCGTCCCGCCGTCGATCGACTTGTAGACGCCGTCGCCCCAGCTCGTGCTCTGGCGATTGTTGGACTCGCCGGTGCCGACCCAGACGAGGTCGGGGTTGTTCTGCGACACGGTGACGTCGCCGATCGAGATCAGTCCCTGATCCTGAAACTGCGCCTCGAACGTGGTGCCGGCATTCGTGGTTTTCCAGACGCCGCCGTGCGCGGTGCCGACGTAGAAAATCGACGGGTTCGCTTCGTAGACCGCGAGGTCCGAGATGCGGCCCGACATCGACGCCGGGCCGATCGGCCGGAAGTGCAGCGCCTCGAAGGGGCCGGTTGCCGACACGGCCCCCGCGGATGTCCGTTCCGGGCGCCCGGCGATCGATTGGACGCCGAACGCCGCGCCGAGCGCGCAGACCAGGACGAGCACGCGAGCTGATTTCATGATCGATGAGAGTACACCAACATCTCGAAGTAGATCCGGGGGCTGTTCCGGTAGGTGGCGCGGCCGACCTCCGTGAAGCCGCAGCTGCGGTAGAACCCACCGGCGCCCGCATCCGCGTCGTACGCGTCGAGGCACAGCGCGTCGGCAGGCCAGGTCCGGCAGATCTCCACCGCGTCCTCGATGCAGCGGCGGCCGACACCGCAGCCTTGCCGTGCGGGATCGACCGCCATCCCGAGGAGATACAGCGGCCGTGTGACGGGCGTGAAATAGCGGCGGTCGATCGCTCGGGGTTTCTTCGTCGCGAGCTGCAGCGTGGCG
>JAYVYV010000206.1:0-10694 GCA_043783985.1 Acidobacteriota bacterium
AGATGCCATGAGTTGTTGCGGTGATGTCATGCAACCGATCGCGGCGGCGTCGTGCTGCACGTCGAAAGACACGGCGGCGCACGCGGCACAGGCGATGCGGATCTCGGGCTGCGGCTGCGCGCCTGTCGTCGAGGACACGGCGCACCTGAAGGTCGTCGGCTTCGTCACCGAACGCGACGTCTGCTGCGGCGTGGCCGCGGACGACCGCCGCGCGTCCGACGTTCCGGTCGAGGAGATCATGCGGCCGGCGTCCTCATGTTGCGCCGCAACTGAATCCACCGATGACGCCAGACGGAAGCTCCACGAACATCGCGCGACGAGCCTGCCGGTGGTGGATGCGGCGGGCTGCTGCTGCGGCACGATCAGCGCGCACGCGTTGGACCGGACGCCGAGCGGTGGTCCGAAAGTCTCTTCCTGAACCACCGGGCCACTCAACGTTTTGTGAACATGATTCCACCGCCGCCGGGGACAGGCATCACGGAGCCGTAGAAATTGCGGCCGTGCCAGGTCACCGAGCGGCCGATGACTATGCCGGTGGCGGCGCCGAACACGACATCGCTCGCGTAATGCCGATTGTCGTGCAGACGCGACATGGCGACATAGGACGCGATCAGGTAGGTGGGCAGGCCGGCCTTGTAGCCCAGGTGCTGTTGCAGCACCGTGGCGGCGGCGAAGGTGGCCGTCGCGTGGCCCGAGGGAAAGGCAAATCCGGCCTGCCGGCTTCCGTCGGGGAGTAACGGACGATCGCGGCGGGCGACCTGTTTCGCCGCGTTGACAATCACCTCTGCGAGCAACGACGCTTCGATTTCATCCATGCCCAGATGCTGAGCGCGTATCGAGCCCTTCCATCGGCCGATCACGTAGCTGGCGGCCGCCGCACCGAGGATGGTAGGCGTTTCGCCGATGAGCTCTCCGGCTTTGAAGATTCCGTCCCCGCGTCCCACCAGATGTCGATTGAACGTTTTGTCGGCCGGATGCACCGCCAATGCCAGCGCGGCGCCGCCCGCGAGCCAATACACGCTGTTCATTCGCGGCAGATGCTTCACGTCGTCGACAAGATTGTGCCCCAGAGCGGACAAGAAGCCGCGCGTCGGCTTGTCTTCCTCGGCGGCGGTCGCTGGCTGTTGCGGCACGCCGGGGTCGGCGTTCGGAGGTAGCTGGCTCTTCTGGAGATCGGGCGTCAGGTTCAACGGCACGGCACTGACGGTTCCCACCTGGGCGCCGGCAGATGATGCCATGCACAGCAGCAGCGAAGCTGCAGCGAACAGCACGCGCGACGATCCTCTTTGTTCGACCCTGCGGTAATCACACATCACGAATGCTCCCATTGGAATTAACACGGCGGTTGAAACACCGGCGACCTCACCGTGTTTCGTAGATACGTATCTCGGCTTTCTGCGCCCCTCTGTGTGGCACGGCAAGATAGAGGCGCTTGTGGTCTGGGACGAACAAGGACGTACGCGCACCGGCGGCGGTCGCTACGTGCGCCAGCCGATTGAAGCGACCGGCCTCCTCCTGAAAGACGTCGATAAACCCTTCTCCGCCGGTGACGTACAACCGCTTGCGCACGGCGTCGTAAAACAGATCGTCGGTGTCGCCCACGATGCCAAACGAGCCGGATTCCTTGCCGGTTGTCGTGTCGAACACGAGGACCTTCGCTGGCCGGCGGCATCCGACAAACAGGCGATGGGTCGCCTCGTCGAGTGCCATCGGATAGTTCGCCTTCGCGCCCACCACGGGCCATGTCGCAATGACCTTCATGGAGACGCGATCGACCACCGCGATGTGATCGGCCGACGGTACGTTCACGAAGATCCGCGAGCTTCCCCGCTCGAGCTGAAACGACTCAGGATGACCGGCCAGCTTCGCCTCACCCGCGACCTTGCCATCGATCGGGTTGATGGCAGCCAATGCTCCGCCACCAAACCCGACGAACACGCGCCTGGCCACCGGATCGTACCTGACGTTATCCGAGTCGTCTCCGAGGTGAACCGACCTCGTCGGGTGAAAATCGACGGCGTCGATGAATTGCGCTCCCCCTCCCTGGCCATTGGCCACCACCACCGCTTTCGGATCGGCGGCGACGACAATACCCTGGGGTTCACGAAACCCGGGCAGGCTCTCGAGGCGTTGACTCCCCTTGAGATCGAGCACTTCAACGGTGTTGTTGCCGAGTGCCGCGACATACAGTCGCTGCGCATCCACGTCGACGGCAAGATGATCGATGCGCCCCTCCACGCTAGGCAAAGCGATCGCGCCCACCTGACTGAGCGGCGTCTGGCTCGACGCGACCTGGATGGAGACGAATGCCATCGCCGCGGCAACCAAGGTCAGTCGCATGACGCGTCCAGCACCTTGGCGCCGTCGCGTCGCCACGACAAATGTTCGCCGGTGTGGTGTCCTTCTCATTGTCCGACTCGCCATGGCGAAAACTCCGGCCATTGTCTCAGCGCCTCGGTCGCCCATGCGTTGGTCCTGTCCTTGTGGCACCCGATGCACGGATTCGGCACCTTCAGCCTCTCGGTCATCGACGGGCTGATGAACTTGAACGTGTGACTGCGCACCATCACGTCGCTGATCGTCTGTTCAATCGCCGGCATGTGGCAGCTGACGCACTCGCTGCCGGCCGACGCAGGCTGATGATGGGTGTGCTGTTCGATCGTCGCCGTGTGCGGACCGTTCGGAGATTTCGGGCCATGGCAGGTCAAACACACCAGCCGGGATGATTTAATCAAATCGGCGTTGTTCTGCGTACCGTGGACATCGTGACAGCTCGCACAGGTGACGCCTCGCGTATACATCACGCTCTGCGCGAAGTCGTTTCCCTGCATCCGGTTCTTGTGGGCCGTGCCGTCCGCGAAGTGCGTGAACGTCGTTTCGCCCGGCTTGTGCTCTTCGAGCTGCCAGAAATCTTTCAGGTTCAAGCCGACTCGGTAGCCGACCGGCCAGTCGTAATGTCGGCCCTCCACGGGGTTGACCAGCGGACGTCCCTGCGAATGGCATTGGACGCAGACGTTCACGGCGCTGACGGGGTCGAGACGCGCCGGATTCACGATGGTCGCCCGCGAGGGGTTGGCGACGTGATTGCTGCCAGGGCCGTGGCATTTCTCGCAGCCCACGTTCCATTCGGTGACGGCTTTTGTCCTCACGTCGTAGTTCACCGAATGACATCCGTCGCACGTCGGGCCGGTGGGCCGCCGGCTGTTTTCCGGCGGGTAGAACGCCGTCCACCAGTCGGTACCCATCGCGACGTTATACGGCCTCCATTGTCGATGGGTGACATCCCATTGCGCCGGCAGAGGAAAGTAGTCGTCTCCGACCTTCGTGAAGTACCGCTGTTTCCATTTACTCCCGTATACGAAGGCGATCTGATCTTTGCCGAACGTGAGGAGCGGATCGGGCTTGGTCAGATCCGGGAGGATCGTGTCCGGATGTTCGCGCGGGTCACGCACGACATTCGCCATGCGTGTGTGTTTCCACCGCTCGTAAATCGGCGCGTGGCAGCGCGCGCACGCCAGGGAGCCGACATACGCCGCCGCTGCGGGAACCTGCGAGGGCGCCTGATTACCGGCGACGATGGGCCGGCCCTGGCTGAACGGAATGACGGCGGTCAGCGCCGCAGACGCCCACAATCCGCTCCGAAACCAGGTCATCGTTTCGCCGTGGCCTCCCATTTGCCCAGTTCATCGAGAGCAGCTCTGAAGCCCGTCACCAGCTTCTCCGCCGGGCCGGTGCCCCAATAGTGCAGGAAGTAAATCGTCGGGTTCGTGGTGGTCATGTGCTGGTGGATGGCGACGACGTCGATGCCGTTCTGACGCAGCGCTTTGAGCACGGGCTGTACTTCACCCGCGAGCATGGCGACGTCGCCGGCAACGGCCGAGTTGTCGTTCGTGCCGACGAAAGCCGCCCAGGTATTAAGACCCATCCGGGAATTGATGGGCGCCCCCATTTCCATCAGCTTGAGATCGTCCCGACCGACGGTGATCTTATAGACCGCGCCGTTCGCTTCGCCCTGATGGCCGGCAATCTGCGCGAGCTTCGCGGTATCCATACCCGGCATCGGCGCCGGTGTCGCGGCCGGTGCGGCGGGCTTCCCGCCCTTCCCGATCAGATCGAGCGCCGGCTTGACCTTGCGGGCAAGTTCAGCAGGGCTCCCGTGACCGTGCACGTGCATGTAGAACATGCGCGGCTCGTCCCAGAAGAAATGGTTGTGAAGCGCGGTCGCCTCCAGGCCGTTGTCCAGGAGCGCGGACATCACCGGGTTGACCTCGTCTTGCGTCAGGACCAGGTCGCCCATCATCACGTCCATGCCGCCCGTCCCCTTGGTCATCGCCACCCAGCCGCCAAATCCGAATGGCGTGGGCGTCTTGACGTTCGCGACGGTGACGGACAGATCGCTTCGCGGGATGTTGACCTTCAGCACGTTGTCTTTGAAGTCGCCGGTCTTGCCGAGCGTGTCCAGCACCTGCTTGTACGGGGCCGGCATCTCCTGCGCGTGCGCGAGGGAGGCGAACGAAGTCAGCGAAAGGACGGCGCACACAGCGACATGTTTCATCGAGTTCTCCCGTTGTTTCTGCAGTTTAATCGAGCGGTCGCGCTCGTCACGTCGCCTGCCGTCAAGGCACACGGGCTCACGCACGCCCTCGCCTTCATCGTCGTCGTCCTTTCTTCCGTGTGCGGGTCGTCGCGCCCAATCCGGTTACCGATTCCGTCGCGCTGAACGACCGCGCCAGCGCCTCGAACATGCCCATGCCGTGCTGCAGCAACGTGCCGTCGTCGGCGTACAGCGCGCGAAAACCGTCGACGAGGCGGCCGACGGCCGGCGCTTCGGGCGGCGCGTACCGCGCGTCCTTCATGTCGAGGTCATGGACGATTTGAGCGATCCGCCCCACGGCCTGGTCGGCGATGTTGAAGCGCTGTGCGAGCGTTTCAAACGTGCAGGAGGCGCCCTGATGACTGAATTGGCCGGTATACATGTCGAAGGGCACATCCGACTCACCTGGACGCTCCACAAATCCGAAGGCCGCCTTCGGATCGATGAACCGGCGAATCAGCCAGGCGGAGGCCATGCGGTCGACCCCCGGACGAGGGCGCGTCACCCACCGCCGATTGCGAAAGGCGGCGGCAGACAGGGTGGTGGCCTCGATGGCGGCGGGATCCCTGACGCCGGATGCCCTTCGCTCCACGGCCTCGATGGAGGCGGCCGCTGCCCTGACGGCCGCGACGTGAAAGAAGTCGATGCGCTCGATCTCCGTGAACCGCTGCCGCAACCGACGCACGCTGCGGTGCCATGTGTCGCGCCGCGCCGCAGGGCCCGGACGGTTCGATCGCGCTGCCGGGCGCATCCGATCGGCGTCACGCTTCAAGGTGCGATAGTCCGCCTCGCGCGCCCGCTGGAAGGCGGCGACGAGGTCGCTGCCACCGTCGTTGAGCGCATCGGCCGTAAACACCGTGGCTTCGCCTCCCAGCGCGACGATTTCGCTCCGCAGCCATTCGAAGTCCTCGCGGCACTGTTCCGTGTTCGGCAGGACGTACACGGAATTTCGACTGGGTACGGCTCCGATCTGCTGGAGGCGGCGCCACGTCTTTACCCGCGCGTTCGACGGCCGTGTGGGAAGCTGGTGTGCCAGGAGCAGCCAGCGCGGACTCTCCAAAGTAACTAATATTACATCGGTTCGGTTCACTCGTTCGCCACCGCTGAGGTGGCGTGCCCTATGACAAACGCCTTCCGGCACCTGCCCCGCGACGCGTGGCTGTTCTTCGCGACCCGATCCGTTCGCCTTTTCGCGTACGGCGCGCTCTCGGTCGTACTCGTGTTCTACCTCGTCGGGCTTGGCCTGAGTGAATCCCAGACCGGTGTTCTGCTCACGTCCACGCTGATCGGGGACACGCTCGTCTCGCTGTATCTCACCACCCGCGCCGATCGCATGGGGAGACGCCGGATGCTCGTCATCGGTGCCGTGCTCATGGCGGGAGCGGGCCTGGTCTTTACGTTTACCAGAAGTCTTGGACTGCTGATCGTCGCCGGCACCATCGGCGTCATCAGCCCGAGCGGCGGTGAGGTGGGACCGTTCCTGTCCATCGAGCAGGCGGCGCTCTCGCACGTCGTCACCGACCGGAACAGAACGGAAGTGTTCGCGTGGTACACGCTTGCGGGCTCCGTGGCAACCGCACTCGGGGCACTGGCGGCAGGCAGCCTTGCCCATGTCCTCCAACAGATGGCTTCGATGACCGCCATGGACAGCTACCGGGCGGTGTTGATGCTCTATGCCGCCGTAGGAGCGCTGTTGGCGGTGCTGTTCACGCGCGTCTCGGCCGCCGCGGAGGCGGCCACCCGCGGCCGCAAACGCGCGTTCCGCGCGACGCTCTCCGGCATCTCAGGCCTCGAGCACTCGCGGCATGTCGTGTTCAAGCTGTCGGGTCTGTTCGCCTTGGACTCGTTTGGCGGCGGGTTCGTGATCCAGAGTTTCGCGGCGTACTGGTTCCACCTCCGGTTCGGCGTGACACCGGAAACGCTTGGCGTCGTGTTCTTTGCGGCGAACGTGCTCGCGGGCATCTCGGCGCTGCTTGCATCACGACTGGCGGCGCGAATCGGGCTGCTCAACACGATGGTTGCGACACACCTACCCTCGAACATCCTGCTGATCCTCATACCGCTGATGCCGAACCTGACGCTGGCCGTGCTGCTGCTGCTGGTCCGCTTCAGCATCAGCCAGATGGACGTGCCGACGCGGCAGTCCTACGTCATGGCGGTGGTGACGCCGGACGAACGCTCCGCCGCCGCGGGCGTCACGGGGATCGCACGGACGATGGGCGCGGCGCTCAGTCCATTCTTCGCCGGGTTGTTGTTTGCCAGGCCCTCGCTCATCAACGTGCCCTTCTTCATCGCGGGCACATTGAAGATCGCCTACGACCTGCTGCTCTACAAGGCATTCCGCGGCGCCCGACCACCGGAAGAGGACCGTTCGCTATGAGCGGCTTCCGCGACGGCGATGTGGCGATCGAGAACGGGTTGACGCGATGCCGCCCGCCGATCGCACGCGGCGATAGGGGGCGCATTATTGCACGACGACCGCTCCGTGCAGCATGTTCATGCCGCACGCGAACGTAATCTCTCCAGCTTTATCCGGTGTGAATTCGATCGCGACAGGCTGATTGAGCGGTAGCTCTCGTCTGATGTTCAACGACGCGAACACGGCGGCCGTGGCGCACGTTTTGTCGCTCGTCCTGGTGAACGTGATTCGCGCAGGCACGTGCGCGCGCAACGTCAGGCTCGCGGGGTTGAAGCTGGTGTCCGTCACGGTCACTCGTGTCTCCTGGACCTTCATATCGCCGCGCGCCGGACCCGACGGCGCGGGCGCCGGCGAACCCGCAGTCGGCGGGCCCACCGCGTCGGTTGCGCCCACTCCCAAGCGCTCCCGCTCGGCGCGCACGTAGAAACTCCCCTCCGCGACCACCACATCTCCCCGGCGTACGCCCGCGAGCACGGCGATCTCCTCGCCAACGACAGGCCCCAGATGCACTTCCCGTTCGACGAATCTTCCGGGCTCCTTCGGGTTCACCAGGTAGACCACGGTGCGATCGCCCACGTTCTGCACGGCGCGGCGCGGAATCATCGGCGTCGATCCGCCGGTCTCCCCGCCGAGGAGCGCCTCCGCATACATGCCGAGCCGCAGTTCATTGCGCGTGTTGGGAACTTCAATCCGGACCTTGGCGGTTCGCGTCTCCGCGCTGACCTGCGGATCGATGTAGCTCACGCGCCCCTGCAGTACGAGGTCTGGATACGCGCGCGTCGTGATCGTGGCGGCGCTCCCGAGGTGGACGCGTGCAAAATCTTTTTCGTACACCTCCGCCACCACCCAGACGGTCGCGAGGTCGACGATCGTGAAGAGCCGAGTCGCCTGGTCCACGTTCAGTCCGACGTTGGCCAGCCGTTCGGTCACCGTTCCCGCGATCGGCGCCGGCACGTTGGTCGTGGCGCCCTCGTTCCGTCCGGCGGCAAGGGCCTCCATCGCTGCAGCGGACACGCCGAGCAGTTGCAGGCGCGACGCCGCGCTCTGGACATCCGCACGTCGCGCCGTATGTTCGGCGTGGACGCGCTCGAGCTCCTGCCGGCTGGCGGCGCCGATCTCCACCAGCTTCTCCGTTCGGGCGAGCTCGCGGTCGTGGGCCTCGAGCATCGCTCGTGCCGAGACGTACCGCGTCTGCGCCTCGGCCAGATCGGGACTGAAAATCTGCGCGATCGTCTGGCCGCGCTGGACGTGCTGGCCCAGCTCGGCCGACACGCGTGTCACGCGGCCGCTGACCAGCGGGGTGACGATGACCTGCTTGTACGTGTTGGGCTGGACCACACCCGGGACTCGGAGCCCGCCGGACGCGGATCCGTCCGCGACCGTCGCCACCGTGATTCCGGCGCGTTCGATCCCTTCCCTGCTGATCGTCACCACCACATCCGCCAGCGCAGCGGATGCATCGCGCGCGGATGTCGGGTTCTCGGTCCCAACCGCCCTCGGCGAGCCAGTGCCCGCCATGCCGGCTCGAGCGTCCGATGTGGCGCGTGACGAGGCGCTCGATCGCAACGCGACGTACGTGGCACCGGCCCCAACCGCGAGAAGCGCCAGGGCCGCCACGACGAGGACCGGCCACCGCACGGACAGGCGTGATTCCGAGCTCATCGCGTGTCTCCCAGCGCGCGCTTCAGCGTGGCGCGTGCGTCCCAGGCCTCGCGCAGTGCCGTCGTATATGCCTGCTCGACATCCAGGTAGCGGCGTTGCTCCGTCAGGACGTCGAAGATCGTGGCGCGACCCAGATCGAACGTCTGCCGGACCACGTCGAGGTTCTGTCGCGCGAGCCGACGCACATCGCCCGCGTACATCGCGACCGCTCGCTGAGCCCCGGCGTCGCGAGCCTGCGCCGCGGCGACCTCCGCGCGCGCCGCCAATTCCGCCGCCTCGCGGTGCGCTTCCGCGCCGGCGCGCCCGGCCTGCGCCGCGGCAACCTGACCCTGGTTCCGGTTGAACACGGGCAGCAGGACCATCGCCCCCCCCGCGACATAGTTGAACTGGCCTCGGACGCGCTCGACGACTCCAGCCGGTCCAAACCCCTGCTGCGGAAAACCCGCGTCCATGCGCATGTACGTCGCATAGAGGCTGACATCGGCGCGCCCCTCGCGCCGCGCCTGATCGATCCGCGCGTCCGCAAGCGCCACGCGCGCCTCGGCCTCGCGCACGTCCGGCCGAGCGGCCATCGACGTCGAGAGGGCGGGCGGCGCGTCGACGATGCTCCCGGCCACCAGCGTCTCGAGCGTCTCACGCAGCCGCAGCGGGTCCTCCGGGCGCATGCCCAGCAGCTGCTTGAGCTGCACGATCGCCGCGTCGGCGCGCCCCTCGGCCAGGATCCTCGCCGCTTCGAAGCGACACAGCTCCACGTCCAGCAGATCGCGTTCCAACATCGGCGCCGCGCCCGCGTCAACGCGCGCACGCACGGTATCCCACTGCCGCTGGGCCGTGGCGGCCATCTCCCCCGCGACAACCAGATCCCGGACCGCCGCGGCAGCCACGCCGTACTGCGCGCGCACGTCCGCGATCAGGATCCGTTCGCGATCGGTCACGGCCAGCTCCGTCGCCTGCACGGTGCGTTCGGCACTCTCGACGCGCGCCGCACGACGAAACAGGTCGAGCGGCCATTGCAGCCCGACGCTGGTCTGGTGATCGGTCCCTGCCGGCTCGGCGCGCCGCTCGACGCTGAGCGTCGGGTTCGGACGAAGACCCGCCTGCTGCCGCAGCCCGCGTGCGACCGCGATGTCGGCGCGGACCGCGCGCAGCGCCGGTTCACGGTCGAGCGCGCGCGCGATGGCTGCGTCGAGCCCGACGCCCGTCAGCTCGTCGAGGTATGGGGACGCCATCGCCAAGGGCGGCGTGGCGTCCTGTCCGCGCCCGGGTGCCGCGAGCATGACGGCGCCGAGCGCGATGGTGGTCACTCGTCGAAAGATCCTCATTGCACACTTCCCTGGAAGCTGACGGACCCGCGGCCGGCGGGACCGTTCCATTCGATACTGATCGGCCACGAACCGGCCATGCCGAACTCGGCGGTTGCGGTGTATGTGCCCTTCGTCCCGGCCGATTGCACGCGCACGTTCCCCGGCATGACCATGCCCGGCATCGCCATGTTCGCCTCGACGCGTACGGTTCCCACATCGACCAGCTCGCCTGACGACGAACGGAACTCGATGGTGAACGTGTGCCGGCCGGTGCGGAGCGACCCGGTCGGCGAGAGCAGCGCGACAGCGATGTCGCCGGACCGCACCGTCTGGACCACTCCTGCGCCGGCCGCGCGCGACACGCTCCGGGTCGCGGCCGTTCGCGCGATCCGCCAGGCCGCAAACGACGCGCCTGCCACCGCGATCAGAACGAGCGCCGCGATCAGCCGCCGGCGCGCGCCCGACGGACGTGCCGCGGCGGCTGGCAGCGACTGGTCCTGCAGGCCCAGCCGCCGCTCGCGAATCCAGAAGAAAATGACCGGGGTCACGATCAGCACGTGGACGAGCGAGGAGAGCATGCCGCCCAGCACCGGCGTGGCCAGCGGCTTCATCACCTCCGCACCTACACTCGTGCTCCACATGATCGGCAGCAGCCCCGCGACGACGGTTGACACCGTCATCACCTTCGGGCGCAGCCGCAGCAGCGCCCCTTCCA
>JAYVYV010000207.1:0-3993 GCA_043783985.1 Acidobacteriota bacterium
GTCGCGGGCGAACGGTCGGTGCGGTACGTGTGACGCCGGCAGCCGGGCCGCGGTCGATCGGCGTGCTCATCTCCGGGCGCGGCAGCAACCTGCAGTCGATCATCGACGCGATTGCCGCAGGCCGGCTCGACGCCTCGATCGCGGTGGTGATCTCGAACCGCGGCGACGCCCCGGGACTGCAGCGCGCGCGTGACGCCGGAATCGACGTTGTGCATCTCAGTCCGCGCGACTCCGCCGATCGCGAGGCCTACGACCGCGCGCTCGCGGAGCGGCTGACCGCGCGAGGCGTGGCGCTGGTCTGTCTCGCCGGGTTCATGCGCCTGATCGGCCGCCCGCTGCTCGACGCCTTTCCCAACCGCATCCTCAACATCCATCCGTCGCTGCTGCCGGCGTTCCCGGGGCTCGAGGCGCAGCGCCAGGCGCTCGCGCACGGCGTCCGGGTGACGGGCGCGACCGTCCACATCGTCAACGCCGAGCTCGACGCCGGGCCGATCGTGCTGCAGTCCGCGGTGCCGGTGCTCGACGGCGACACGGTCGAGACGCTGGCGGCACGCGTGCTCGTTGAAGAGCACCGGCTCTATCCCGAAGCGATCGGCCTGATGCTCGACGGCGGCTGGTCGATCGCGGGACGACGGCTGGTGAGCGCGGCGGTGTCATGAGCGTCTGGACCGAGAGCGATTCGCAGACCTATCGCGAGATTGCGGACGTCGCGGTGCCCCGGCGCGACGAAATGGTCGCGACCCTGGTGGCCGCGGTGCCGTTCGCGGCCGACGAACCGGTGAAGATGCTGGAGCTCGGGTCGGGCGACGGCCGGCTGGCGGAGGCGCTGCTGACGGTCTTTCCTCGCGCCACGCTTACCGCGCTCGACGGCTCGGAGTCGATGCGCGAGGCCGCGTCGCAGCGGCTCGCGCTGTTCGGCGATCGCGCCCGCGTCGCCGCCTTCGACGTCGCCGCGCTGGACTGGTGGGACCGGATGTTCGGCGTCGACGTGATCGTGTCGTCGCTCTGCCTGCACCATCTCAACGACGCCAAGCAGCAGTATCTCTACAAAGCCGCCGCGGAGCGGCTGTCGCCCCGCGGTGCGCTGCTGATCGCCGATCTGATCGATCCGCAGCACCCCGCCTCGCGCGCGCTCGCCGCCGATCAATGGGACGCGCAGGCCAGACGGCAGGCGGCGGCGAGCGGCCGGCCCGCGCTGTTCGAGCGGTTCGCCGCGGCGCGCTGGAATCACTTCCGGTTCCCGGATGCCGCCGATCAGCCGTCGGCGCTGTTCCATCACCTGGTCTGGCTGCGCCACGCCGGATTCGCGGCGGTCGATTGCGCGTGGCTGTATGCGGGCCACGCCGTCTTTGGCGGGTTCAAGCAGGCTGGAGCGTCAGCAGCGCCACTTCGGGCGGACAGTTGATGCGCACCGGCACGTAGATCGTTCCCACGCCGCGGCTGACGAACAGCGTGGTGCGCTCACGGCGGCCGACGCCCGCGACGACCGGGAACTTCTGCGCGGCGACCGCGCCGACCAGCGGCAGCACGATCTGGCCGCCGTGGGTGTGGCCGGAAAGCACGAGCGGGACGTTGAGCGCCGCCGCTTCGGTCAGCCGGCGCGGGTCGTGCGCGAGCAGAATCGACATCGGCGCCGCCCCGCGCGTCAGCGCCGCGATGTCGGCCTGGCGCTTGGTCCAGAACCGGATCCCCACCAGATCGACCGGCTCGTTTCGGATCGTCAGGCGCGTGCGGGCGTCTTTCAGCATCTGCACGCCGTTGCGGCCCAGCGCGGCCGGCATGTCGTGATCGTCGTCGTGGTTGCCGAGGATGCCGAACACGCCGTGGGGCGCCGAGAGCGGCGCGAGCGCCTCGGCGGCGGGGCCGACGTAGTCGCGGTCGCCGTAGGTCACGTAGTCGCCGCCGAGCACGACGATGTCCGGTTGTTCGTGCATCAGGCTGGCGACCGCGCGCGCCACATCGTCGTGCGAGACGAAGAGGCTGCGGTGCACGTCGGTGACGAGGCCGACGCGCAGCCCGGCGAGCGCGGGCGGAAGTCCCGCGACCGGCAGCGTCGCGCGCGTCACCTCGAGGTCGTGGCGCTCGTAGGCGTAGCCGTACACGGCGGCGCCGGCCAGCGTGCCGGTGCCCGCGACGAGCGCACCCTTGAGGACCGCGCGGCGGGTTATCGCCATAGGCTGCTATAGTAAAACGAACGGAGCCGATGAATCTTTTCGACGAGCTCAAGTGGCGCGGCCTCGTGTTCGACGCGACCGACGGGCTGGCGGACGCGTTCGCGAACGAACGCGTCACGGCGTACGTCGGCTTCGATCCGACCGCCTCGAGTCTGCACATCGGCAACCTGCTGGGCTTGGTGACGCTGGCGCGGCTGCAGCGCGACGGCCACGCGCCGATCGCGATCGCAGGCGGCGGCACCGGCATGATCGGCGATCCCAGCGGCAAATCGCAGGAGCGGACGCTCCAGACGCTCGAGCAGATCGACGCCAACCTGGCCGGCATCAAGCCGCAGCTTGCACAGTTTCTCGACTTCGATCGCCCGGACAATCCCGCGCGCGTGGTGAACAACGCCGACTGGCTGGCGGCCTTCGACCTGCTCGGCTTTCTGCGCGACACCGGCTAGTACTTCACCGTGAACTACATGCTGCAGAAGGAGTCGGTGCACCGCCGGCTGGAGAGCGCCGGCGGCATTTCCTACACCGAGTTCAGCTACCTGCTGCTGCAGGCGCGCGACTTCCTCGAGCTGTTCGATCGCTACGGCTGCACGCTGCAGATGGGCGGCAGCGATCAGTGGGGCAACATCACCGCCGGCATCGAGCTGATTCGCAAGGTGCGCGGCAGGAAGGCGCACGGCCTGGTCACGCCGCTGGTGACGACCGCGTCGGGCGCGAAGTTCGGCAAGACCGAGGCGGGCACGATCTGGCTCGACGCCTCGCGGACGCCGGTGCAGGAGTTCAGGCAGTTCTGGCTGAACACCGACGATCGCGACGTGATCGCGTATCTCAAGTTCTTCACGTTCCTGGCGCGGCCGGAGATCGACGAGTTCGACGCGCTGGTGAAGCGCGCGCCGGAGCAGCGCCACGCGCAGCGGGTGCTCGCCGACCAGGTGACGCGGCTGGTGCATGGCGCCGAGGACGCGACGCGCGCGGAATCGGCCAACGCGGTGCTGTTCTCCTCGTCGACGCTGAGCGGCGCGGCGGAGGACGCGGGCACGGTCGCGGACCGTCTGCTGGCGATTGCCGGCGAGGTGCCGTCGACCGCGATTGCGGCGTCGGAGTTCGACGCGTCCGGCGTGAGCGTGGTGGAGCTCGTGGCGCGCGCCACCGGGGCATCGAAGAGTGAAGCGCGGCGCGTGGTGCAGCAGGGCGGCGTGTCGATCAACGATCGCAAGATCAGCGACGTCAACGCGCGTCTGACGCGCGCGGATGCGATCGACGGGCGCGTGTTACTGCTGCGGAAGGGTGCGCGTCAGCGGTTCGTGATCCGGCTCACTTGACGTAGCCGAATCGGTACGGGATACTCTTCAAACGTTCGCCGGTCGGAAATCTGCCAGGCTTTACACACAGCAGTTCCTAGCTCGGGCGTCTCATCCAACTCAGCAGCACGTCGTTTTTTGGCGTGGTCATTTAGGGGTTGACAAGGGTTGGCATCGATAGTAACCTCGCAAGGTTCCCCTAAAGGCGCCGCGGCCGACAGGCGGCGAGGCCTTCCAGGCAAGACCTGGGCGGTGGGAATAAGCGGATGTCGGGTAGGGCGCCACTGGCGCGCTGCCGTCGGTTCTTTGAAAACTAGATAAGCGTGCAAGTACACACAGCCCGTCAAGAGGCAGCGACGCCACTAGTAATAGTGGTGAAGACGCCTTGAGACAATGAGAGTCAGCGGGTGGCATCGCGTTAATCGGTCGACCGGAGTTTTCAGTCCGTGCGAAGGCGACTGGCGATGAACCACTTTCAATAAGAACGGATTGAACAACGCAAGAGCCAATAAATCGGCCTC
>JAYVYV010000208.1:0-3990 GCA_043783985.1 Acidobacteriota bacterium
CACAGACGCCGACTTTTCGGGTTCGCGAACGATGGTGCTCGGCTCGCTCGCGTTCAGCCGCGACGGCAGACGTCTGGCGTATCAGCGCTTCGCCGACGGTGGATATCGTATCTGGCTGTCGACGCTCGCCGGCGGAACACCCGTGCCGCTCACGAGCGGCGACTCGTATCAGGACGGGCCCACCTGGTCTCCGGATGGCGAGTGGATCGCCTACATCAACGGATCGAAGAACGCGGCCTGGTCTTTGAACAAGATTCGGGTGGGCGCAGCGTCGCCGGTCGGCCTGATGACGGGGATCTCGCCCTTCGCGCGGCCGCAGTGGTCGCCGGACGGCCGATGGATTCTCTGCCAGACGCCGGATGGCCTGACGCTGATTGCGTCCGAGGGCGGTGCAACACGAACGCTCAGCGGCGCGGACTGGATGGCGTACGCATGGGGGGCTGACGCGACGAAGGTGTACGGCCTCAAGACCGCCGATGACCTGCATCATTTCATTTTTGCGGCGATCGACGTGGCCACGGGCCGCGAAGTCGTTATCAACGCAAATCTTGGCACCATTCCCCAGGCGAATCAGCCCATCCGCGGGTTCAGCCGGATGCGCGATGAAGGCTTTCTGACGTCGATTGCGCGTGTCCGTTCTGATATCTGGCTCATTGACGGGTCTGTGCTCCCGCCGTCAACCCAGTGGCTCAAGCGGTTCTGGACCGCGTGGTCGCCGCCGGGTTCTGCGCGGCAGTAGACAGAAGAATCCAAGGTTTTTCCGAGGATTGCCGGCGACGGAACGGCCGTATGCTTGGCGTCACAAGGAGATCCGCTGATGCGCAAGGGAGTTGGAGTAATCGTCGGCATCGCGTTGACCTCGATGACGTGGAGTCCGGCGGAAGCGTGCGGCGACAAGTTCCTGCTCGTCGGCCGGGGCGTCCGGTTCCAACGGGCGTACGCAGCGGTGCACCCGGCGAACATCCTGATCTACGCGCGTGCCACTACCAATGCGGATCGGGCGATTCGGGATCCGCAGTTCCACAAGACGCTGCGCCAGGCGGGCCACCAGCTCTCGGTGATCGAGGACGCCACGTTGTTCCAGCACGCGCTTCGCTTGTCGAGTTTCGACATTGTGCTGGCGGATCTCACCGAAGCACCGACTATCGACCAGCTCGTCGCGATGGCATCGTCTCGGCCCAAGGCGATGTACGTCGAGTACCCGACCGGCAGCACGAAGGCGCTGGCTTCGCAATTCATGTGCGAGCTGAAGGCCGGTGACAGGGCGACGCGCTTCCTCGATCGTATCGAGGACGAGATGAAGGCGCGCCGCACCCAATCCGCGGCCACGCGTTAACCGCGCCCCGGAGCAAGCGGCCCAACTTTCACCGCCGTTGAAGGAGAGCCATATGCGCAATCTGCTCACGTTCGGCTTGGTCGTCGTCGTCGGCTTGACGCTCGCGTGCAGTTCGTCGTCCACCGCCCCGACTTCGCTGGTCCCGGGTGGCACACACCAGTCGGCTATCACCGCACTGACCGGACCAGGCCGTGGCGGGGTGAGTGTGACTCCGAAAGCGATTCCGGAAGGGACGATGGTCGTCGATATCAGGCTCGTCCTGGCGGACGCGCGGCCCAACGCCACCTACTTCGTGCAGCGTGCCCCCGAAGTCGGCCGCGCCCTTGCGGCGGACGGTATCTGTCAACGCGCGCTCGGCCTGAGCCCGTGGTCGGCGAGTGATCCGGCGGCAGCGGCCTTCTTGACGTTCCCGCTCGGAACCGGGTTCGCGACCATGACGACCGGCCCCAGCGGCACCGGTTCGCTCGACTTCGAATTCAGGTCTCCCACGACTCCTGCAGGCACGGTCTTCGACGTCATGTTCCGGCTCGTCGACCACGAAACGGCGCCGACGACGGAACTGCGAAGCGGCTGCCTTACCGTGATCGTCAAGTAGAACTCGGAGGAGGCACATGGGCGTCTGTCGACAACGCCGTTGCTTTTTCATTGTCGTGGCCAGTTGGGCGCTGCTGTCGGCTGCCCCTCGCGACGCCGAGGCGCAGGCGTGGCTGCCGGCGCCGGGCGAAGGCACCGTCTCCATCCAGTGGCAGAACGTCTTCAGCAAAGATCACTTCGTGCCGACGACGCCTGTGGACATCGGACACATCGAATCGCATGCGGTGGTGTTCGACGTGACGTATGGGTTGACCGACAAAGTCGCCGTCGATCTATCGCTGCCCTTTATCTCGTCGAAGTACGACGGCCCGCAGCCGCATCCGACGGCGCTCGATGATGGCGCGTATCACGGGTCCATCCAGGATTTCCGGCTTGCAGTGCGGTACAACGTTCGCGCGGGACGCTTCGCGGTCACTCCCTACATCGGATCGATCCTTCCGAGTCATAACTACGAGTACTACGCGCATGCCGCCCCCGGCCGTCGGGTCGCCGAGCTTCAAGCGGGCGCGTACATCGCGAGGCTGCTCGACAACGTCATCCCTGGCGCGTTCGTTCAAGCGCGCGTCGGCTACGGTCTGATGCAGCAAGTCGCCGACATCAATCACAGCAGGGCGATGCTGGATCTCGAGGTCGGGGATTTCGTGAGCGAACGATTTCGGGTCTTCGCTATTGGCTCCGGCCAGGTGACATTCGGCGGGATCGACATTCCGCTCCTCGGTCCGAACAGCCTGCCGATGTCGTTGCAGCCGCACCACGATCGGATCGACCGGACCGAGTTCTTGAACGTGGGTGCCGGCGCATCCTTCTCCGTCCGGGAATCGGTCGATGTGTTCGGGTCCCTGGTGACCAACGTGGCGAACCGCAATGGCCACGCCACCAATCGCGGAATCGACGTCGGGGTCAGCTGGAGCTTCAAGCGCGCCGGCGCGCCGTCCGCCCGCGACCTTGCCCGCGCCGCCGCGAAAACCGACAGAGACGCGGAATCGCTCGCCCTCGTCAAATGTGTCTGTCAGCGTGGAAATCGCTGAATCACATCGTCTGTGTCGAAGTGCCGGGCCTGGCGAAGCGGATCGTGAACACCAGCGATCCGACGCGCACGACGTCGCCATCGGAAAGAGGAACCGGCGACGTGACGCGAGACTCGTTCACGTAGGTGCCGTTCTTGCTGCCGAGATCCTCCAGGGTCGCCCGATCGGGTGACAGTGTCACGCGCGCATGACGCCGGGACACCGTCGGCGAGTGGAGCTCGACGACATCGTCTCCTTCGCGACCGAGCACGTTCTCACCGCGTGCAAGCGTGATTCGAGCCGTCAGGCCGACGAGCCACGCGGGTGGGATGTCGTCCGGGGCGCTGCCGGCACTCACCACGAGTGCCTCGGCGATGAACGCGTAGCCGAAGCCGTGAACGGTTCTGATGCATTGCCCCTGCCGCGCGTCGTCGCCGAGCGCATCACGGATTTCGGCGATGAGCGTCGGCAGATTCGTTTCGGAGACGAACGTCTCCGGCCACAATCGATCCTTGATGTCGGATTTCCGGACGGCGGCCGGTCGCCGCTCGGCCAGCAGGGCCAGCAGATCGAACGCCTTGGTGGAGAGGCGCATTTCGCGGCCGTCGTGCCACAGCCTCCGGCTCGCGCAGTCGAGCTCGTTCTTACCGAAATGCAGTTTCAAGAAAACATCCAGGTGCCGTCACGCCGTTCGAGAGCGCGGGCCCGTTCGCCCACATGATAACCGCGAGCGGCAGTTCGTCGGTGGCGACCTTCTCTCCGCCTGGAACTCGGTCCTATAATCCCGGAAAGTCTGGGGGCACGGCGGGCAGGACGCGCGGTGGAAAAGTCGGATCGGCGTCCCCGGACTCGGGCTATAGTCAGCGGGATTTTCCTGCGGAGGATGCTTATGCACAAGTTGGTATGTCGTGCGGTCGCCCTCGCCGTCGTTCTGGTTCCCGCCGTGGCATTGGCCCAGGGTGCGAAGATGAAACCGACCACGGCCACCTACATCACCAAGGAAGAAGTCGACATCGTCAACCATCAGGGACAGGGCACCGATCGGAACATCAA
>JAYVYV010000209.1:0-10677 GCA_043783985.1 Acidobacteriota bacterium
CCGCCCTGGTTGCCGACGTTGCCGCCGCCGTAGACCGACGCATCGCTGTTCAGCCGCTCCGCGTACACGCCGCGCTCGGGTACGCCGATCCGGTAGTCCATCCGCGGCACCGGCGTGAAGTTGAAGACCATGACGACGAAGTCGCGGCGATCCCGCGCGTAGCGGACGAGCGAGACCACGCTGTTCTCGATGTCGTTGCAGTCGATCCAGCGAAAGGCGGCCGGATCGAAGTCCGCCTGGTGCAGCGCCGGCTCCGCCTGATAGAGGCGGTTGAGATCCTGCACGTACTGCTTGATGGCGGCGTGCGCGGGATCGTCGAGCAAATGCCAGTCGAGACTGCGGTCGTGGTTCCACTCGCGCCACTGCGCGAACTCGCCGCCCATGAAGAGCAGTTTCTTGCCCGGATGCCCGTACATGTAGCCGTACAGCACGCGCAGCGACGCGTACTTCTGCCACGCGTCGCCCGGCATCTTCTCGATCAGCGACCGCTTCCCGTGGACGACTTCGTCGTGCGAGAACGGCAGCATGAAATTCTCGCTGTGCATGTAGAGCGCGGAGAACGTCACCAGGTTGTGGTGCCAGCGCCGGTGGATCGGATCCTCTCTCATGTACTGGAGGATGTCGTGCATCCAGCCCATGTTCCATTTGTAGGTGAAGCCGAGGCCGCCCAGGTGCACCGGACGGCTGACGCCGGGAAACGACGTCGATTCCTCCGCCGCGGTCATCGTCCCCGGATGCCCGCCGTGCGTCAGGCTGTTCAGCTGCTGCAGGAAGCCGATCGCCTCGAGGTTCTCGCGCCCCCCGAACCGGTTGGGGACCCACTGCCCGGCCTGGCGCGAGTAATCGAGGTACAGCATCGAGGCGACCGCGTCCACGCGCAGGCCGTCGATGTGGTACTCCTCGAGCCAGAACAGCGCGTTGGACAGCAGGAAGCTCCGCACCTCGTTGCGGCCGTAGTTGAAGATCAGCGTGCCCCAGTCCTGGTGCTCACCCTGGCGCGGGTCTTCGTGCTCGAAGAGCGCCGTGCCGTCGAAGCGCGCGAGGCCGTGCGCATCCTTCGGAAAATGTCCGGGCACCCAGTCGAGGATCACGCCGAGGCCGGCCTCGTGGCAGGCGTCCACGAACAGCTTGAAGTCTTCGGGCGGCCCGAAACGCGCGGTCGGCGCGAAGAACCCGAGCACCTGATAGCCCCACGAGCCCGAGAACGGGTGCTCCATCACCGGCAGCAGCTCGATGTGCGTGAAGCCCATCTCCTTCACGTAGGGCACGAGCCGGTGCGCCAGCTCCCGGTACGTCAGGAACCGGTTGCCTTCCTCCGGGACGCGCGCCCACGAACCGAGGTGGACTTCGTACGCGCTGACCGGCTTGTCGAGCCACGCGCCCTGCGCCTGGCGCGCGTCCATCCAGCCGGCGTCGCGCCACGCGTACGGCGGGACGTCGTGGACGATCGCGGCCGTCCGCGGCGGCGCTTCGAAGGCGCGCGCGAACGGATCGGTCTTCGTCAGAATCGCGCCGCTCCGCGCGCGGATTTCGAACTTGTACTTCTCGCCGTCGGGCAGATCGGGGATGAAGATCTCCCAGACGCCGCCCGTGAGGAAGCGCATCGGCGTGACGCGGCCGTCCCAGCCGTTGAAGTCGCCGATGACGCTCACGCGGTCGGCGGTCGGCGCCCACACCGCGAAATGCACGCCCGTCGTCGATCCCTGCACGATGCGGTGGGCGCCGAGCTTCTCGAACAGGCGGTAGTGCGTCCCTTCGCTGAGCAGATGCAGATCGAAATCGGTGAGCACGCGGCCGTAGCGATACGGATCGTCGATCTCCCTCACCTGGTCGCCGGCGAACGTGATCCGCAGACGGTAGTCGGGTGCACTCCAGGTCCGGTGCGTGTCGGACACGACGGAAGCGGACCTCGCTTCGTCGGCCGTCCCCGGATCGACCGTTTCCTGATCGGCGAGCCCTTCATCGGTCGTGTCCGGCTCCAGCCCGAGCGTCTCGATTCGGACTTCGAAGAGACCCGCGGCGGCGCGCTTCGTCATGGGCATCAGCGCCCCGGTCGAAACCAGACGCAGCTCGATCGAGATTGCCGCCGGCTGAAACGCACGAACGATCGTCGCGCCGGATTCGCCGGCGTGCGGCCCGAGCACGGCGAACGGATCGCTCGGTGTGCCGCGAACGAGGGCCGCGATGACGTCGTCCAGCGCGGGATTCTGAGTCACCGGCATGCTCATGAATCTTATCGGCTTTGAAGCCGTTTCCACGTCGATGTCGCGAGGATACGCAGGGGGCAGGCAGGGCTGGACGGTTCGCGGGCCTTGGCTGGCAGACCGACCCGGCCTACCAGCCGTACCCGACCGACCTGGCTATTTTTCGATCGTCGCCTTCTTGACGTAGTCGAGCTTCGGGAACGACGCCTTCAGGTACTTGTTGCCCTCGGCCTGGATGCTGCCCTGGTTCGGCTTCTCGCCGTATTCGGCCGTGATCTTGTCGACCGCGTCCATGCCGGACGTGACCTGTCCGAACGGCGCGAAGCGCTGCGAATCCAGGAAGCTGTTGTCCTTGAAGTTCACGAAGATCTGCGTCGAGCGCGAGTTGGGCGCCGACGTCTGCGCGAACGTCACGAAGCCGCGCTTGTTGCTCTCCTTGACGGGATCGTCCTGGATCGTGCTCTTGAACTTGGCCTGAACGGCCGGATCGGCGTTGATCCCGAACTGCACCATGAAGTTCGGGACGACGCGGAAGAAACGCGCCTCGTCGTAGAAGCCGTTCTTCACGAGTGTGTAGAAGTGATCCGCGGCGTTCGGGGCCCAGGCGCGGTGCACCTCGACGACGAACGGGCCGGCGCTCGAATCGAACTTGACCTTGAAGGACGCCGGCGCCTTCTCATCGGCCGCCTGCCCGGCGTGCGCGGTCATCCCGAGGAGGCCGACGGCCAGCGCCGCGACCGCAAACATCGATCTCTTCATGCTGAGCTCCTTGAAATTCAGATTTCAGACGTCAGACTTCAGATTTTAGCTTGAGATGTCAGCCTTAACTTACATACAACGTGGCTTCCCCTGCCAGCACGGCCTCTCCCCCGACGCGCACGCTCGAGATCCCGGCGTTCTCGACGCCAATCGAAATGTGGACGTGGCTCGGCCGGCCCATCTTCACGCCCTGCAGGTTGATCATCGACGCCGCCTTCTCCGGCTGGACGATCTTGTGCCGCACCAGGTAGCAGCCGAGCGGGCCGCTGGCAATGCCGGTCGCCGGATCCTCGGTCACGCCGAGCTCGGGCGCGAACATGCGGCTGTAGACCGTGGCGCGCGCATCGCCCGGTTGCGCCGAGAACACGAACACGCCGTGCGCCGACGACTTCGTCGCGCGCAACAGCTCCTCGAGCAGCGCCGGGTTGACTATGACGTTGTCCACCGCGCTGCGCGTGGTCAAGGGGACGAAGAGAAACGGGACGCCGCACGAGACCACCTGCACCGGCAGCCCCGTCCCGGCGACCGCCGCCGGCGACAGCGACAGGGCCGCAGCGGTGCGGGCTGGATCCGTCATGGTCTCGCCGAAGGCCGGCAGCGCCTGGGTCATCCACGCGAAGTCGAGGTCGTCGCCGTTCCAGGTCATCGCCACCGGCACCGGGCCGATGCCGCATCCGAACGTGAAGCTCTGCCGGCCGCGCTCGATGACGCCGGCGCGCGCGAGCGCAAACGTCGTCCCGATCGTCGGATGACCGGCCGTCGGCAGTTCCTCTGCAGGGGTGAAGATCCGCAGGCGCACGTCGGTCTTCTGCTTCTCGGCCGGCAGGACGAAGGTGGTTTCCGAGAAGTTCATCTCCTTCGCGATCGCCTGCATCGTCTCGCCGGACAGACCCCGGCCGTCGAGGAAGACCGCGAGCTGGTTGCCGCCGAACAAGTGATCGGTGAAGACGTCGTAATGAAGGTAGCGGTATGATCGGGGCATGTTGTTAGCGCATTTTACGACGAGCGAAGGCAAGTTCACGATCCAGCTGTTCGACCAGGAGGCGCCCAAGACGGTCGAGAACTTCGTGGGACTGGCGGAGGGCACCAAGGAATGGACCGACCCGCGCACCGGGCGGAAGGGGACCGGGCCGTATTACAACGGCACCGTCTTCCACCGGGTGATCGACGCCTTCATGATTCAGGGAGGCGACCCCCTGGGTCAGGGCACGGGGGGCCCGGGGTACAAATTCGCGGATGAGTTCAGCCCCAAGCGCCGGCACGCCAAGCCCGGGGTCCTGTCCATGGCCAACTCCGGTCCGAACACGAACGGCGGTCAGTTCTTCATCACCCTCGTGGCGACGCCGTGGCTGGACGACAAGCACACCGTGTTCGGCGAAGTGACGGAGGGCATGGACGTCGTCAACAAGATCGGGAAGACCGCGACCAGCAAGCCGGGCGACCGTCCGGTCAAGCCGATCACGGTAGAGTCGGTGACGATCGAACGAAAGTAATTCAGAATTCAGAATTCAGAATTCAGAATTCAGATTCGTTACGCGTCGAAGCGGCGCAGCAGAGCGGCCGCTTCACGGTGTTTCTTCTCGGTCGCGAGCGAAAGCGCCGTCTGTCCCTCGCCGTTGGGCGCGTGCACGTCGGCGCCCTGCGCAATCAGCGCTTCGATCGCGTCCATGTTGTTGTGGGCGGCCGCCAGGTGCAGCGGGCGCCAGCCCTGGGCGTCCGCGGCATTGACGTCGGCGCCGTGTCCGATCAGCACGGCGGCGGCGAACGTGTGGTTGCCGGCGAGCGCGGCGTGCAGCGGCGTATTGCCGTTCGAGCCCCGCGATCGTGCGAGCACGTCGGCGTGATTCGCGATGAGCAGCTCGGCGATCTTCGCGTGGCCGAAGAACGCCGCCAGGTGCAGCGGCGTCCAGCCGTCGGCGCTGTAGCCGTTGACGCCCGGCGCGCCGGCCGCGCCGCCCGCGCTCGCGTCCAGCAGACGCTCCACGTGCTCGATCTCCCCGGCCGCGCACGCCTCGAAGATCGACAGGCTGGCGCCGCGCGCCACCAACAGGTTCACTATTTCCTTCTGACGATGGTAGACAGCGGTTAGGATGGCGCTGTCACCCGTGCCGCTGCGCGCGTCGATGAGCGTCGGATCGGCCGACACCATCGCCTTCACGCGCTCGAATTCTCCGGCCTTGATCGCGTCAATGAAGGCGGCGCTACTGGAAGTGGTTTCCGGCATGCACCGATGTTATCGCGCCTGCGGCCCGACCGCAGGCCTGAAGGCCCGCACGACATTTTTGGGAGGGCCGGCCGGCAGGTCCACCGTGTTCACGGTCATGGTCCTGATCGCCGGCACCGCCGGGGCGCAGACGGCCGTGTCCCCGTCGCCCGAACGGCCGCCGCTCGGCGCCTGGTTCACCGTGGAGGCGCTGGGCAATCTCCCCTCCAGCGCCAATCTGTTCTCATTGCTCGACAACGTCGTGCCGGACGTGATCGCCGACCGGATCGAGGACGGCGGCACCGCCGCAGGATCGCCGTCGCGCGTCGGCGCCCACGGCAGCAGCTGGACGCAGACGACCTTCCGGGTCGGCGACGCCGACATCACCAACCCCACGACCACGGGCCTGCCGCTGCTGATGCCCGGCGTCGACGTCTGGGATCGCGTCGACGTCGCCACCGGCCTGATGCCCCCCGGCGTCAGCGCACCCGGCATGGCCGTGACGATGATGCCTCGGCGGCCCGGGGCGTCGTGGGTGCGCGCCTTCGAAGCCACCGGCTCGTTGCCGGGGTTCAACGGCGGCGGCGCCACCGACGCGCCGCCGGCCATCGTCCGGCTCGACAGGTGGGGGCACGGCAACCTGTTCCTGAGCGGCCCGCTCGGCGACGGGGCCGGCGTCCTGGCGTCGGCCACGTGGAATCGATCGTCGTATTTCGAGCGGAACGACGTCAAGTCGCTCAACGCGAGTCTGGCGTCGGCCTTCGTGAACCTGACCATCACGCCGCAGCCGGGCGACGACGTCCGGCTGATTGGATGGGTCCAGCGGACGCGCGACGCGGTCCCGCATCACGATGTCTTCACGCAGCTCGACGCCGGCCAGCGGCAGACCGGGCTGCACCTGCAGGCCGCCTGGCAGCACCAGCTGGCGGACGCCGCCAGCGGCTTGCGCGCGTTCGGCGCGTACACGGTGGGACACCGATCGAGCGATCTCGTCGCGCCGGCGGTCATCGTCGCCGAGCGCTTGAGCGCCGGACCGGTGCCGACTCTGCTCGACCCCGGCGTCGGAACCGACGGCGTCTGGACGCTCGGCGCGCGCGTCCACCGATCCAGCGCGCGCCACGCCGCGCTTGCCGGCGCCGACCTCAGCGGCAGCTCGGCCAGCGTGCAGTCGATCTTCTCGGGCCGGGTCGGCGAGCTGCTGAACGGCGCGCCCGCACGCGTCTGGGACTTCACCGATCCGGCCGCGCCGTCGGTCTGGCGGAGCACCATGTTTTCCGCGTTCATCGGCGACACCATGGCGCTGTCGCCGCGCGTCACCCTCAACGGCGGCCTGCGGTTCGAGACCGTGAACGGGTCGGCCGCGTCGCACGACGGCACGGTGAGCTGGATCAGTGTGCTGCCGCAGGCCGGGTTTCACCTCGCGATCCTCGATTTCTGGAAGGTCGCCGGCTTCGGGCAGTATCAGCGCTACGCGCATCGCCTGCCGCTGAGCGACATGGCGTACGGCGACCCGACCGCGCCGACCGCCAACATCTACCGGTGGAACGCGACGGCCGCCGGTGTCCCGCGGCAGAGCGCGATCGGGCCCCTCGTGCAGCGGCTCGGCCCGGGCTCGGGAGGTGTTGCGGGGTTTTCGTCGATCGACCCGGCGCTCCGACGCCCCTCCCTGGACGAAGCGATGCTCGGCATCGAAGCGCGCCCGCGTCCCAGCGCCTTCGTCCGGATCGCGGCGATGGGCCGGCTCGAGCACAACATCGTCGGCGTCGCCGACGTGGGCGTGCCGGAGTCGACGTACACGACGATCGGCGTCCCTGACCACGGGATCGACACGGTGGGCGCGAGCGACGCGCAGATCCTCCTCTTCTACAATCGATCGCCGGCGACCTTCGGCGCCGACCGCTATCTGCTGACGAACCCCGCCGGTCACAACGGCAACTTCGTGGGCGCGGACCTGATCGGCCAGGTCCACGCGGACAAGTTCTTCTTCCTGCTGGGCGGTACGGCCGGGCGGTCCGAAGGCATCGCGGCGAACCGCGGCTTCGGGCCGCTCGAAAACGACGCCGCGCTGCTCGGCGAGGTGTTCGTGAATCCGAACGCCCTCGGCCACGCGCAGGGGCGCGTCTTCACCGAGCGCGGATACACCATCAAGACGGCGATCACCTACCAGTTGCCGCGCGACACGATGCTGGGTATCGTTGCGCGGTATCAGGACGGCCAGCATTTCGCGCGCCTCGTGATCCTGCCCGGGTTGAACCAGGGTCCCGAGGCGGTGCGCGCGTTCCGCAACGGGCGCACGCGTTTCTCGTTCACGTCCAACCTCGACCTGCGACTTCAGAAGCGGTTCAGCCTCGGCGGACGGCCGGTGACGGGGATTCTCGACATGTACAACGTGTTCAACGAGTACTTCGAGTACGAAGAGGATTCGGTCAGCGGCGCCACGTCCAGGCTGAAGACCGCGAAGCAGCCGCCCTTTGCGCTCCACGTCGGCGTCCGCATTCCGTTTTGAAGAGTGACGCGTTCCGTTTTGAGGAGAGATGCGAGTCGGGAGGCTGAGTGTGCCTCCCGGCGTGTGGGGTGGGTCGTTTTTCCTTCCGCAGGACGCGGAACGAGGAAGTTACCCATCCTTATAGCAAGCGGTATGCCAGCAGTGCTCATCTGGCACCGGAGTTGTATTGCTCAGTGATATGAAAAGAATTGCTCGGAAAAACAGGACCGTTCGCCTCCTTCGCTGGGTATTTCAGCGGGAGAACCGGCTGCTGACCTGTCAACTCGATACGGAAGGTCAACAGACTTCCTACACTCTGTCGGTCGTTCCACACTGGGATGTCAGGCAGGCGGCCTCGGAGACCTTCGACGCCGGCGTCAGCGCGTTCCGCCGTCACGCGGCGGTCGCCGACCGGTTGCGAAGCCAGGGCTGGACGGTGGCAGCGTACGGCGTTGCCCGCTGAGACGACGCCCGTCCCCGACCCGGCGGCGCGCAACATCGAAGCGGTTGCGGCCATCGAGCGCGCGGCGCGGCGTGAGCGCTCCGGGCTCGATCGGCTCACCGACGCCGTGACGCACGCGGCGGGGAGCCCGGCCTTCATCGTCGGCCACGTCGTCTGGTTCGCCGCGTGGATCGCGGTGAACGTCACGGGCGAAGCGTCCTTCGATCCGTACCCGTTCAGCCTGCTCATGCTGGTGGTGGCGCTCGAGGCGATCTTCCTGAGCACCGTCGTGCTGATGACGCAGAACCGGATGCAGCATCAGGCCGACAGGCGCGCGCACCTCGATCTGCAGATCAACATGCTCGCCGAGCAGGAGCTGACGGCGATTCTGCAGATGCTGACGGCGATCAGTCAGCGTATGGGGGTGGAGACCGCGCCGACCGACGGGCTCGTCGAGCAGCTGACCAGGGAGACCGACATCCATACGATCTCTGCGGCGCTCGATCGCGAGCTCACCGATACGTCTAACGCTCCTTCGTCAGAGCCAGAACCGCATACGCCGTCGCCGCATCGCTCATGAAGCGTCCGGCGTCCGACGCCGGATCGCGCTGCTTGTTGAGGTATCGCGCTGCTTGTTGAGCGAACGCGCGTCCCATCGACTTGATCGTTGACGTCCGCCGGGGCCGTGAGCAGAATGAGCCCGGCGGGCGCGGCCCGTGGAGGGTCCGATGCGATCAAGATTCTGGCTGTGCGTCCCGGTCGCGGTCGTCGCCGTCGTGCTCGCCTGGGCACCAGGCCATTCCCTTCGCGCTGACGCTGCCGATTCGTCGGCACTGATCGGCCAGGTGACCTCCGCGGAGGAGGGCGCCATGGAAGGCGTGCTCGTCAGCGTGAAGAAAACCGGATCCATGATGACGACCACCGTCGTCACCGATCAACAAGGCCGTTACCGTTTCCCGCGGGCGAGGCTGGAACCGGGTGCCTATGCCCTGCGGATCCGCGCGACGGGGTACGACCTGCAGAGCGCGCCAACCGTGGATATCGTCTCGCAGAAGACGACGACCGCTCACGTGAAGCTGCAGAAGTCTCGCGATCTGGCATCGCAGCTCTCGAATGCCGAGTGGCTCGCGAGCGTCCCCGGTACCGATGCGCAAAAGGCGTCGATCCGGCCGTGCACGCACTGCCACACGCTCGAACGGATTGTCCGCACGCGGTACGACGCGGACCGCTGGATGACCGTGATCGAGCGGATGTCCACGTATCCGCAGCTGTCGTTCCCGATGAAGATCCAGAAACTGCCGGCTCCGAGAATCGGCGGTGGCCCGGATTCGCCGGAACAGCGGCGCGCGGCCTGGCGGCGTCAGGCCGAGTACCTGGCGACGATCAACTCGAGCGCGGGTCCGCAATGGGGCTACGCGCTCAAGACGCTGCCGCGGCCGGCCGGGAAAGCGACGCAGGTCCTCTACACCGAGTTCGAGCTGCCTCAGAAAACGCGGCAGCCGCACGACGTGATCGTGGATTCGAAGGGGATCGTGTGGTACGCCAGCTTTGGCGAACAAATCCTGGGCGCGCTCGATCCCCGGACGGCACGGGTGACCGAGTACCAGGTGCCGTTACTGAAGCCCGGCGCCCCGACCGGCATTCTCGGCCTGCGGTTCGACGCTGACGAAAACCCCTGGCTCGGGATGCAGTTTCAGGGAGGCGTCGCGAGATTCGATCGGAAGACGGAAACGTTTCAGACGTGGAGCCTCCCGCCGGAATTGAACGGACCGCACGTCCAGATCAATCAGGTCAGCCCGGAGCGATCCGGCGTGGACGGTAAAGTCTGGCTGCAGGACGCCGGCACCTACACCGTGTTGCGGCTGGATGTCGGGTCGGGGACGTTCGACGTGTTCGAGCCATACACGATCCCGCGCCCCAACGTGTACGACGTCATTCCTGACTCGAAGAACAACGGCTACTTTCTCACGATGGGCAGCGAGGACGTCGGGCGAATCGACGCGAAGACCGGCGCGATCACCATCCACAAAACGCCCACCCCCCGATCGGCACCGCGCCGCGGCATGATGGACGCCCAGGATCGTCTGTGGTTCGGCGAGAACAACGGCGATCGGATCGGCATGTTCGATACGCGGACGCAGCGCTTTCAGGAATGGGCGGTGCCGACCTCTGGTGCGTGGCCCTACGATGCGACCGCGGACAAAAACGGCGACGTGTGGACGGGAGGCGAGTACAACGACCGCATCCTGCGCCTCGATCCGAAGAGCGGCCGGTTTGTCGAATACCTCCTGCCTGCTCCGACCAACGTCCGGAGAGTGTTTGTCGACAATCAGACGACGCCCGTCACGTTCTGGGTGGGCAACAATCACGGCGCGTCGATCGTCAGGCTCGAGCCGCTGGACGCTTCCACGCCCGCCGACAGCCGGCGATGATCCGACTTGGACCGGCTGGCGTCCTTGTGGTTGCCGTCTGTTCGCTGCACGCGGGAACCCGAACGGCGCGCACCGCCGGAGCGATCACGGTGTTCGAAGGCGCCCGGCTGATCGTCGGCGACGGCAGCGCGCCGATTGAGAACGCCGTGTTT
>JAYVYV010000210.1:0-3984 GCA_043783985.1 Acidobacteriota bacterium
ATGTTCGCCCGCCGGCGTCGCGCCGATCGAGTCGGACACCGTGAATATCGGGACCGTCATGAGCACGATGAACCCTGCCAGGGTGAGAATAAGCGCGCCGTAGATCCACTTGCGCTCGTGGCTCAGGTGCATGAAGACGCTGGCCACCATCGAGCCTTTCATCGTCGCGATGATGAGCGCGACGGCGATCGCCATCGGCACCGCGAGATGGACCTGGTTGACGGCGACCGTGATCCCGGTGAACACGAACAGCATCGCGCCGACCATCATATAGGTCCTGATCGACTTGCGAATCGATTCCTGATCAGAATGCATGCAGCCCCCTAGAGCAGGTACAGAACCGGGAACAGGAAGATCCACACCAGGTCGACGAAGTGCCAGTAGAGACCCGTGTACTCGATGCGGTTGGTGAACTGCTCGGGGCTCTTCGTGTACATCTTCGCGCCTGGCCCGAGGAAATAGAGCATCACCACGATCCCGCCCAGGATGTGGAGACCGTGCAGCCCGGTCAGCGTGAAATAGATCGCCAGGAACGTGCTCTTGTCCGGGAGCTCGCCGGCCTTCCAGTGCGCCGAGTATTCGAAATACTTGTTGACGAGAAAGGCGACCGACAGCAGCACGGTCGCCATCAGGTAGATGCGGTGCTTGCCCCAGTCGTTCAGCTTCAACGACGCCCACGCCATCACCATCGTCACCGATGATGCGATCAGGATGAACGTGTTGATCATGCCGAGCCACACGTTCAGCTCGCCGTGCGGCCACTCGGGCGCGCCCATGCGCAGGATGATGTAGGTCGAGAACAGCGCGCCGAACAGCATCACTTCGGACGCGAGGAACAGCCAGATCCCGAGCTTGCCGTTGGTCAGCCCGGTGTCGGGCCGCTCTTGGACCGTGTACGGAATGTTCATGTCCATCGGCTACGCCTTCTCCGGTTCGAACGTCGGCGTGAAATCACGCGCCGCGCCCGGGACACTGTATTCGTACGGCCCGCGATAGACGATCGGCTCGGTGAGGAAGTTGCCGTGCCCAGGCGGCGACGGCGCCGACCACTCCAGCGTAGTCGCCTCCCACGGGTTGATGCCGACCGGCTTGCCCCATTTGATGCTCATGAAGAAGTTGATGATGAACGGAATCTGGAACAGCCCGAGCGTCCACGCCGCCATCCCGATGATCACGTTGTATTTCAGCAGCTCCTTGTTGTGCGCGTACTGCATGCCGCCGTCATACATGCGGCGATTCATCCCGCCCAGACCCTGGATGAACATCGGCATGAACACGATGTTGATGCAGATGAACGACCCCCAGAAATGGACCGCGCCCAACATCTCGTTCATCTTGCGCCCGGTCGCCTTCGGGAACCAGTAATACACGCCGGCGAACAGCGCGAAAATCGTCCCCGGCGCGACGACGTAGTGGAAGTGACCGATGACGTAGTACGTGTCGTGCAGGTGGATGTCCGACGGCGCGAGGCCCAGCGGCAGACCCGTCAGGCCGCCGATCCCGAACATCGGCAGGAACGCGAGCGCGAACAGCATCGGCGTCGTGAAGCGGATCGACGCGCCCCACAGCGACAGCAGCAGCGCCGTCAGGATGACGACCGACGGGATCGAGATGATCATCGTCGTCGTCTGGAAGAAGGCGCTCATCGTCGTGCCCATGCCGGTCATGAACATGTGATGCGCCCAGACGATGAACGACATGAAGCCGAGGAAGGTGACCGCGTAGACCAGCGCCTTGTACCCCCAGAGCGGCTTGCGCGTGTTGTTCGCGATCACCTCGGCGACGATGCCCATCGCCGGGAGGATCAGCACGTACACCTCGGGGTGCGCGAGGAACCAGAACAGGTGCTGCCAGAGCAGCGGGTTGCCGTTGCCGGCGATCAGCATCGGCTTGCCCGATATCACCAGTCCGCTGGGCATGAAGAAACTGGTACCGGCCAGGCGATCCATCAACTGCAGGACGCCGGCCGCCTCGAGCGGCGGGAACGCGAGCAGCAGCAGGAACGAGGTCACGAACTGCGCCCAGACGAAGAACGGCAGGCGCATCCAGGTGAGACCCTTGGCGCGCAGCTGCACGATCGTGACGATGAAGTTCACCGAGCCCAGGAGGGACGAGGTGATCAGGAAGATCATTCCGATCAGCCACATCGTCTGGCCAGGCGCGATGACCGCGAGCGGCGGATACGACGTCCAGCCGGACTGCGCGGCGCCGCCCTTCTGGAAAAAACTCGCCAGCATCGTCACGCCGCCGAGGAAGTAGACCCAGTAGCTCATCATGTTGAGCTTGGGGAACGCCATGTCGGGGGCGCCGATTTGCAGCGGCATGACGAAGTTGCCGAAGCCGCCGACGGCCAGCGGCACGACGCCCATGAACACCATGATGGTGCCGTGCATCGCGCCCAGCTGGTTGTAGAACTCGGGGAGCATGATGCCCATCGGCGCGCGGTCCTGCCCGAGCCACATCCCGATCAGCGGAATCGGCCGGCCCGGATAGGCCAGCTGCCACCGCATGATCATCATGAGCGTGAAGCCGAAGAGCAGGAACAGGAGGCCGGTGATCGTGTACTGGATGCCGATCACTTTGTGATCGACCGAGAACACGTATGTGCGCCACCACCCGAGCTCCACGTGATGCTCGCCGTGGCTGTCGGTGTGAACGTGCGCGTGCTCACCGCCCGGATGAACGCCGGTTTTATCCATAAGCGAGGCGATTGTATGTAATAGGCACAAGCGGCGCAAGCCGGTGCCCCGGCGTAAGATCGGTTCATGACCCGTCCGGACGGCGTCCGCGCCGCCGCCTTCGCCGTGATCGTCGCCGCGCTCGCCTCCCCGGCGCTCGGGAATCCGGAATCCGACGCGCTACGGGCCAAAGCCGCGAACCATACATACAACCTCGAGCACGACCTGGCCCTCGCCGTGTTCAGGCAGGCTGTCGCCGCCGACCCACAGGACGCCGGCGCCCTGCGCGGGCTCGCCTCGTCACTCTGGCTGAGCATCACATTCACGCGCGGCAACATGACCGTGGACGACTACCTCGGCCGCCCGAACAAGCCGAACAATAATCCCCTGCCCAACCCGCCTGCGGCCACGGTGGCGGGCTTCCGGGACGCGATCGAGAAGGCGATCGCCCTCGCCCGGGCGCGCATCGCGAAGAACCCGAAGGACGCCGACGCGCACTACCAGCTCGGCGCCGCCGTCGGCCTGCGGGCGTCCTACACGGCGACGGTCGAGGGCAGCGTGCTCGGTGCGTTCCGCGCGGCCCGCGAGGCCTACCAGGAAGAGGAAACGGTCCTCGACCTGCAGCCGCAGCGAAAGGACGCCGGCCTCATCGTCGGCACCTACCGCTACATCGTCGCGGCGGTGGCGCTGCCCTTCAGGGTGGTCGCCTACGTCGCCGGTTTCGGCGGAGGCAAGGACAAAGGCCTCAAGCAGATTGAAGAGGCGGCGGCATATGGCGGCGACAACCAGACCGAGGCGCGGTTTGCGCTGATCCTGCTCTACAACCGCGAGAAGCGATACGACGATGCGCTGAAGCAGCTGGCGACGCTGCGGGAGCGTTACCCGCGCAACCGCCTGGTGTGGCTGGAGTCCGGTTCGACGTCGCTGCGCGCCGGACGGGCGGCCGACGCCGAGCGCTTTCTGAGCGACGGCCTGGCGCGCTTTGCCGACGACGCGAGGCCGCGGATGTTCGGAGAAGACGCGCTGTGGAGGTACAAACGCGGGGCGGCGCTGGCGAGCCTCGGGCGCGGCGCGGACGCCGAGTCGGATCTCAGGAAATCGCTGTCGCTCGACGGGCGCAAGTGGGTCCATGCCCGGAGTCGTCTCGAGCTCGGCAAGCTCGCGCTCAAGGCGGGGAACAAAGCGGCGGCGGCGGTCGAATTTCGAGCGGCGATTCCGCTGGCGGACAGCGACAATGATCCGCTGACCGCCGAGGAGGCGCGCCGTCTGCTGAAATAAGTCGAACCGCCGCAGGGGAGGCTTCGTC
>JAYVYV010000211.1:0-10663 GCA_043783985.1 Acidobacteriota bacterium
GTTGCCGCGCACCGGGCCGTCCAGCCGCTGCAGGTTGCAGTTGACGACGAAGATCAGGTTGTCGAGCTTTTCACGCGCCGGAAGCGTGATCGCGCCGAGCGCTTCGGGCTCGTCGGTCTCTCCGTCGCCGAGAAACGCCCACACCTTGCCGCTCGAGTGCGGCTTCAGGCCGCGATCCTCGAGGTAGCGCATGAAGCGCGCCTGGTAGATGGCCATCAGTGGGCCGAGGCCCATCGACACCGTCGGGTACTCCCAGAAGTCGGGCATCAGCCACGGGTGGGGGTACGACGAGAGGCCGCCTTCCGGCTTGGTCTCGCGGCGGAAGTTCTCGAGGTGCTTCTCGTCGATGCGCCCTTCGAGGTACGCGCGCGCGTAGATACCGGGCGCCGCATGGCCCTGGAAGAAGATGACGTCGCCGTCGTTGCCGTCGCCTTCACTGCGGCCGCGGAAGAAGTGGTTGAACCCGACTTCATACAGCGTGGCCGCCGATGCGAACGTCGAGATATGGCCGCCGATTCCCTCTTCGGCCTTGTTCGCGCGCACGACCATGGCCGCGGCGTTCCACCGGACCATGCTCTTGATGCGGCGCTCGAGGTCCGGGCTGCCCGGCATGAGCACCTGGTCGTCGGCGGCAATGGTGTTGATGTAGGGGGTGTTGGCGGTGAAGGGCAGCTTGACGCCGTTTTGCCTGGCGTGAATCGTCAACTCGCGGAGCAGGCGGGCGACTTTTGCCGGGCCGCCGCTCTGCAGGACATAATCGAGGGAGTCGAGCCATTCCCGGGTCTCGGTCGCGTCGAGCTCGGCTGCGTCTTTGGGTGCGATATATCTCACGGAAACGGGATCCTTTCACATCGTCGATGGTGCCGCCCCTCGACGCGCTCGGGCGAACAGTGCGGCCTGGTCGAACTGTCGGCCGACCCGTGCCGCGGCTGTAGGCAACCCCTCATTGTACCTTGGCCGCGAAGGAAGTTAAACTCATGCGCCGTCAGCTGTTGGCCCTGACTTTCGTCGCTCTGCCGCTGGCCGTCGCGCTGTCGCACGCTCAACGCCTGACCGCCCAGGGCGGCCGGGCGGCGGCCCCGCCGGCCGGCATAGAGATCGACGCCCTCGACCGCACGATCGATCCCTGCACTGATTTCTACCAGTACGCCTGCGGCGGCTGGATGGCGAAGAACCCGGTCCCGGCCGACAAGCGATCCTACGAACGCTTCGCGGAACTACAGGATCGGAATTTCACGGTGCTCCGCCGCATGCTCGAAGGGCCGGCCGGCGACGGCGATCGGAAGAAGGCGACCGACTTCTATGCGGCGTGCATGGACGACTCGGCCATCGAGAAGGCCGGGCTGACGCCGATTGCCTCCGACCTCGCGACCATCGACGAGATTCTCAATCCCGACGATCTCCCGGTGCTTATCGCGCACCTCCATGCATACGGCATCCCGGCACTCTTCAGCTTCGGAGCCCAGCCCGACCTCGACGATGCGACGATGGCGATCGCGACGATCGATCAGGCGGGACTGGCCTTGCCGGACCGCGAGTACTACATCAAGACCGACGCGCGATCGGTCGACCTGCGCGATCAGTATGTGGCCGCGATCCAGAAGGCCTTCGCGCTCGCCGGCGAGCCGGACACGCAAGCCGCCGCTGACGCACGGGCGGTGCTCTCGATCGAGACCGCCCTCGCCGAGGCGATGCTGGATCGCGTGAAGCGCCGCGATCCGGCGGCGACGCACCATCAGATGACGATCAACGAGGTGCAGGCGCTGTCGCCGAACTTCAACTGGCGCAAGTACGCGTCCGCGTCCGAAGCGCCACGGCTGCCGACGATCAACGTCGCCGTCCCCGATTACGTGCGCGCGCTCGACCGGCTGATCTCGGCCAGCGCGATGGGCGATCTCAAGGCCTACCTGCGCTGGCACGTGCTGCATGACTCGGCCGGCCTGCTGCCGAAGGCCTTCGCCGACGCCGACTTCGACTTCTTCCGCCGGACGCTCACCGGCCAGCAGGCACAGGAACCGCGATGGCAGCGCTGCGTGACGCAGACCGACGAGCGGATGGGCGACGCGATCGGCAAGGCGTTCGTCGAAGAAACCTTCAGCCCGAAAGCCAAGAGCGATACGCTGCAGATGGTGCAGGACATCAGGAACGCGATGCGCCAGGACATCGACGCGGCGCCGTGGCTGGACAGCGAGACGAAGAAGGCCGCGATGACCAAGCTCGACGCCGTCGTCGATCGCATCGGCTACCCCGACGAATGGCGCGACTACTCCACCATCCGCGTTACGCGCGACGATGCGCTCGGCAACCGGCAGCGGACACGGCTCTTCGACCGGAAGCGGACGCTCGCGAAGATCGGCCAGCCGGTCGATCGCAGCGAATGGCGGATGACGCCGCAGACGGTGAACGCGTTTTACAGTCCCTCCCTGAACACCATCAACTTCCCTGCCGGCATCCTGCAGCCGCCGTTCTACCGGTCGGGACGCGATGCGGCGGTCAACTACGGCGCGGCCGGCGCCGTCATCGGCCATGAGCTCACGCACGGCTTCGACGATCGGGGACGCAGGTTCGACGGCGCGGGAAACCTGCGCGACTGGTGGACCCCCGCAGACAACGCGGCATACGAGACGCGCGCCAGCTGCGTCGCCGATCAGTATTCCGGTTACAGCGTCGACGGCGAGACGCACGTCAACGGCCGGCTGACGCTCGGCGAGAACATCGCCGACAACGGCGGGCTGCGGCTCGCGCTGATGGCGTATCTCGCCGGTCCCGGTGCGAGGAACCAGGGCAAGGTGGACGGCTTCACGCAAGAGCAGCGTGTGTTCCTCGGCTGGGCGCAGGTTTGGTGCGAGAACTCGCGGCCGGAGCAGGAGCGGTTGCGGGCGGCGACCAACGCGCACGCGTCGAACAAGTACCGCGTCAACGGGCCGGTGTCGAACATGCCAGAGTTCGCGAAAACGTTTTCCTGCAAGGCGAACGCGCCGATGGTCCGGGCCAGCGCCTGCCGCGTCTGGTAATCCTTATGAAAAGACTGCTGGTTCTCGCCGCGCTCCTCACCCTGTCGCTGACGCCGGCCACCGCGCAACAGCCTCCGGGCCGTCCGAACGATCCTGCCGATCCGGCCCGTCCTGCCGCGTCCCAGTCCGGCCTGCAGCTCGACGCGCTCGACAAGACCGCCGACGCCTGCACGGACTTCTATCAGTTCGCCTGCGGCGGCTGGATCGCGAGGAACCCGGTCCCGTCCGACCGCGCGGGCTGGGGCCGCTTCGACGAGCTGCAGGAGCGCAACAACGAGACGCTGCACAGGATCCTCGAGGCCGCCGCGGCCGGACGCGATCCGGGCTCGCAACAGATCGGCGACTACTACGCCTCGTGCCTCGACGAGGCGGCGATCGACGCCAAAGGCGCCGGGCCGCTCGATCCGCTGCTGAAACGGATCGCCGCGATGTCCAGCGTCAACGACCTCGCGCCGCTGGTCGCCGAACTGCACACGATCGGCGTCAACGCGTTCTTCACGTTCGGCGCGCAGGCCGACTTCAAGGACGCGTCGATCGAGATGGCCCTCGCCGATCAGGGCGGCCTCGGCCTGCCCGATCGCGACTACTACTTCAGGGACGATGAAACGTCGGTGGCGCTGCGGAGGCAGTACGTCGACCACGTCGGCAGGATGTCGGCGCTGCTCGGCGCCACGGCGGATCAGGCGCAGGCGGCGGCGCAGCAGACGCTGACGATCGAGACACGGCTGGCCATGAGCGCGCTCGACGCGGTCGCGCGCCGCGATCCGAACAAGGTCTACCACAAGATGTCCGGCGCCGAGCTGCAGGCGCTCACGCCGAAGTTCCTCTGGACGCGGTACTTCGCCGGCATCGGCTCGCCGCCGATCGACGCCCTGAACGTCGCCGAGCCCGATTTCTTCAAGGCGTTCGGCCAGATCGTGGCGACCACGCCGCTCACCGCGATCAAGGCGTACCTCCGGTGGCACCTCGCGCACGCGTCGGCGTCGATCCTCGCGAAGGCGTTCGTCGACGAGAACTTCCGCTTCTACGGCACCGCGCTGACCGGCGCGCAGGAGCTCCGGCCCCGCTGGAAGCGCTGCGTGCAGTATACCGACGCGGATCTCGGCGAATCGCTCGGGCAGGCGTTCATCAAGGAGGCGTTCGGACCCCAGGCCAAAGCCGAGACGCTGAAGATGGTGCACGAGCTCGAATCGGCGCTCGAAACCGACATCACCGGCCTGGCGTGGATGACGCCGGCGACGCAGAAGGAAGCGCTCGGGAAGCTGCACGCCGTCGCCGACAAGATCGGCTATCCCGATCGCTGGCGCGACTACGGCGCGCTGCACATCGTCCGCGGCGACGCGCTCGGCAACTCGCAGCGCAGCAACGCGTTCGAGTTCCGCCGGCAGATGAACAAGATCGGCAAGCCGGTCGACAAGACCCTGTGGGAGATGACGCCGCCAACCGTCAACGCCTACTACAACCCGCTCGAGAACAACATCAACTTCCCCGCCGGCATCCTGCAGCCGCCGTTCTACAGCGCGAAGGCCGACGCGGCGGTCAACTTCGGCGGGGCCGGCGCCGTCATCGGGCACGAGCTGACGCACGGGTTCGACGATCAGGGGCGGCAATTCGACGCGCGCGGCAACCTGAAGGACTGGTGGACGCCGGCCGACGCGAAGGCGTTCGAGGATCGCGCGCAGTGCTTCGTCGACGAGTACTCCGGCTTCACGGCGACCGATGACGTGACGCTGAACGGGAAACTGACGCTCGGGGAGAACACCGCCGACAACGGGGGGCTGCGCATCGCATTGATGGCATACCTCACGCGCAACGCGGGCCGGCCGGCGCCCACGCTCGACGGCTTCACGCCCGAGCAGCGCGTGTTTCTCGGCTGGGGACAGGTGTGGTGCAACAACACCCGCCCGGAGCGCGCCCGCATGCTCGCGCAGATCGACCCGCACTCGCCGGGCCACGACCGCGTGAACGGCGTCGTGTCGAACATGCCGGAGTTCCAGAAGGCGTTCGCGTGCAGGGCCGACGCACCGATGGTCCGCAGGACGCCGTGCCGCGTCTGGTAAGGGACACTGTCGTTCGTCGTTCGGCGTTCGGCGTGCTTCGTTCGACGCCGGACGCGGCACGACGAACGCAGAACGAAGAACCACGAACGATGTCGCTCGAGGCTGTCGCCGAGCGGATTGTTTCCTGTGAGCGCTGTCCGCGGCTGCGAACCTATTGCGCGGACGTCGCGCGGATCAAGCGCAAGGCATTCCGCGACGAGGTCTACTGGGGCAGGCCGGTGCCCGGGTTCGGCGATCCGCGCGCGCGGGTCCTGCTGGTCGCCCTCGCGCCCGCGGCGCACGGCGCGAACCGCACCGGGCGCGTCTTCACGGGCGACGGTCCGGGGGGCTCGGGCGATTTCCTGATGGCGGCGCTGCACCGCGCCGGATTCGCCAACATGCCGAGCTCGCGCCATCCCGGCGACGGCCTGACGCTGCGCGACGCGTTCATCGCCGCCGCCGCCCGCTGCGCGCCGCCCGACAACAAGCCCACCCCGGAAGAAATCGCCAATTGCCGCCCGCATCTCGACGCCGAGCTCGCCGCGCTCCCCCGCATCCGCGTCGTCGTGGGGCTGGGCCGGATCGCGTTCGATTCGTACCTGCAGCTCCTGAAGCAGCGCGGCGGCGCGCTTCGGCCGCGGCCGGCGTTCGGCCACGGGGTCATGCATGAGCTCCCCAACGGGCAGACGCTGATCGGTTGCTATCACCCGAGCCGGCAGAACACGAACACGGGCAAGCTGACCGCGCGGATGATGGACGAAGTGTTCCGCCTGACGCGACGCGCGCTGGGGTAGCCGGCAGAGCCGGCGGTGTCGGAGTTTGGTGTCGGAGTTTGGTGTCGGAGTTTGGTGTCGGAGTTTGGTGTCGGAGTTTGGTGTCGGAGTTTGGTGTCGGAGTTTCCCCCATGGCGTAACATCGATCGCATGACGCCACTGGAAGAGATCGACACGACGGTGCAGGAGCTGCGCCTGGAGCAGCACCACAGCGCCTTTACGCACAAGCTGGGTCACGTGGTGACCGTCCTCGGCGGGCTGCCGGACTCGCCGCCGCAAGGGCTCACGACCGACGCCATGGTCCGCCTGCGCGAGCTGGCGGATGAAGCGGTCGACGCCGTGGAGCGCCGCCTCGAATCCGGAGGCGACAGTGAACCGGAGCAGCAGAAGCTCGCCGGCACGATCTACGAGATCCGGCGGCGGATGGAAGCGGTCGAGCTGTGGTTCAGGCACCGAGAATCCGCGTGAGGGTCGCCCGATCGATGTTGCCGCCGCTCATCACGCAGACGACTTTTCTCCCCGCCAGCCGATCGCGGAGCTTGAGCGCCGCCATCAGCGATGCCGCGCCGGCGCCTTCCGCCAGGTTGTGCGTCGCCCGCAGCGCGAGCCGCACACCTTCGGCGAGCTCGTCCTCGCTCAGCGTCACGATGTCGTCCAGCTCCTGCTCCAGGATGCTGAACGGCAGGTCGAACGTCACGCGCGTCGCCATTCCCTCGGCGAACGTGTCGCACCTCTCGCCGACGACGCGCGAGGCGCCTTTCCACGATCGGGTGAACGCGTCGGCCCGCTCCGCCTGGACGCCGATCACCTTCGCGCGGCTGCCGAGCCCGGTGCGCACGATCGCGCACCCGCACGCGCCGCTGCCGCCACCAATCGGCACCAGGATGACGTCGGTGTCGGGCTGCTCATCAAAGATCTCCAGCGCGTAGGTCGCCACACCGGCGATCAGCAGCGGTTCGTCTGCCGAGTGGATGTAGCGCAGGCCGCGCTCGTGCTGCAGTTGTTCCACGCGCTCGCGCGCCTCGTCGAAATCGCGGCCCCATTCGATCAGATCGGCGCCGTAGGCGCGCATCGCCGCGTTCTTCTCGGGGTTGTTGCCCAGCGGCGTGACGATCGTGCACGGGATCCTCTCGCGCTGGCATGCGAGCGCGATCGACTGACCGTGGTTGCCGGTCGTCGCCGTGATCACGCCGCGGCGCTCCTCGGGCGACAGGCTCGCGATCAGGTTCGCGCCGCCCCGCACCTTGAACGCGCCGGTCGGATTGTGGTTCTCGTGCTTGACGAGCACGTCGAGGCCCGTTTCCAGCGCCAGCAGTGGGTGCCGCACCAGCGGCGACGGCCGGACGAGACGGGCCACGCGCGGGCGGGCGGCAAAGACGTCGGCGAGTGTCGGCGCGCGCACGCGCCATGCTACCGCAGAGGCGCGCCGGCCGAAACGCGATGGACCGGACGATGGACACAATACACCAAGATCATGCATACTCATGTGCATGCGAACGACGCTGATCCTTGACGCCGACCTGGTCTTACGCGCGCAGCACCTCACCGGCATCCCGGAGAAAACCGCCGTCGTCCACGAAGGATTACGGGCGCTGATTGCGCGTGAAAGCGCCAGGCGTCTCGCCGCGCTCGGCGGCTCCGATCGCCGCGCCGCGGTTCCCCGACGCCGGCGGCCGGCGAAATAGCCGCCGTGCTCGTCGACACGTCGGTGTGGATCGATCACTTCCGCCGGCCGAACGCGGACCTCGAGCAGTTGCTCGACCAGGGGCGCGTGTCGACGCATCCGTTCGTCATCGGCGAGCTCGCCTGCGGATCGCTCGCCCAGCGCGCCGAGGTGCTGCGGTTGATGGAGGCCCTTCCCTTCGTGGCGGTCGCCACGCATGACGAGGTGATCGCGTTCGTCGACCGGCAGCGCTTGAACGGCGCGGGGCTCGGCTGGATCGACGTCCACCTGCTGGCGAGCGCGCGGCTGACGCGTCAATCGCTGTGGAGCGTGGATCGCCGGCTGCGGACCGCCGCCCTCCGGCTCGGCCTCGCCGAACCCGAATAGCGGGCGAGGGCGTCAGACGCCGCGTCGCGTGGACCCCGGTGTCTGACACCTTACAAGGCGGCGACCAGCGGGACGATCACGTCGGGACGATCGGTGATCAACGCGTCCACGCCCCAGCCGAGCAGGCGGCGCGCCGCCTCCGCCGTGTCGACGGTCCATACCTGCACCCCGAGCCCTGCATCGTGCGCATACTCGACAAAGCGCGGCGACACGACGCGCGTGCGCCCCGCGAGCTCGGGCACCTGATAGCCGCCGTACGCGACGCGCGAGACGGGCCAGCGGCACCACGATCGGTAGAGGGCCCAGCGCACCTCTTCGCGCGCGCCGCTCGTCGCGACGGCCGGCTCGAGCGTCCGCGCCGCGCGGAGAACACGCAGGCCGAACGACCCGAGGCACACGCGATCGACGGCGTCGGCGCGCCGGACGACGGTAATGGTGGCCGCCGCGAGCGCCTCGTGGTTCACTTTCATCTCGATGATGATGCGCGGATCGCGATAGCGCGCGAGCACGCCGGCCAGCAGCGGAACGCCCGCGCGGTGCAGTTCCTCCGCGGTGCGCTCCGCAATCGGTCCACGCAACCCGGTGGTGCGATCCAGCAGCCGATCGTGATGGACGACGACCCCGCCGTCGCGCGAGAGGTGGACGTCCAGTTCGAGGCCGTCGGCGCCGAGCGCCAGGCCGTTGTCGAACGCGGCGATCGTGTTTTCCTGTGCGAGCGCGCCGCCGCCGCGATGGGCGAACACGAGCGGGCGCGGCGACGCAAAGAACGGCTGGAGCACAACGCGAGTCTACCCAATCGTTTCCTGCGATAGAATCGATCCATGGCGTCTGTTGAGACCCTCGGCGACCTCCGGCAGGCGGGCTACCGCCCGCGGCCGGTGAAGCAGGAAATCCGCGACAACCTCGTCCGCAAGCTGCAGGCAGGCGACGCGCTGTTCCCCGGCATCATCGGCTACGACGAGACGGTGATTCCGCAACTGGTGAACGCGGTCCTGTCGCGTCACAACTTCATCCTCCTCGGCCTGCGCGGCCAGGCGAAGAGCCGCATCCTGCGCGGCCTCGCGGATCTGCTCGACGACCGGATTCCGGTCGTCCCGGGTTGCGAGATCCACGACGACCCGCTCGCGCCGCTGTGCGCGTCGTGCCGTGCGCGCGTCGCGACGGAAGGCGACGCGCTGCCGATCGGGTGGCTGCGCCGCGACGATCGTTACGTCGAAAAGCTCGCCACGCCCGACGTCACGATCGCCGACATGGTGGGCGACATCGATCCGATCAAGGCGGCGCAGGCCGGCCTGAATCTGTCGGATGAGCTGACGATGCACTACGGGCTGCTGCCGCGGGCCAACCGGGGGATCTTCGCCATCAACGAGCTGCCCGACCTGGCCGGGAAGATCCAGGTCGGCCTCTTCAACATCCTGCAGGAAGGCGACGTCCAGATTAAGGGCTATCCGATCCGCTTGAAGCTCGACGTCATGCTCGTCTTCACCGCCAACCCCGAGGACTACACGGCGCGCGGGAAGATCATCACCCCGCTCAAGGACCGCATCGGCTCGGAAATCCGCACGCACTACCCCGCCACGCGCGGCCACGCGATGGCGATCACGAAGCAGGAAGCGTGGACCGAGCGCGCCGGCGGACTGAAGACCGAGATTCCCGCCTACGTGCGGGAGGTCGTCGAGGAGATCGCCTTCCAGGCGCGCGGCGATCGCAAGATCGACAAGCGCTCCGGCGTGAGTCAGCGCCTGCCGATCAGCACGCTCGAGCTCGTCGTCTCCAACGCGGAGCGCCGGGCGCTGGCCGGCGGCGAGACGCTCGTCGTGCCGCGAATCACCGACGTCTTCGCCGCGCTGCCGTCGATCACGGGCAAGTTCGAGCTCGAGTACGAAGGCGAGCTGCGCGGCGCGGAGCAGATCGCACGCGACCTGATTCGCTCCGCGGTCGGCACGGTGTTCACCGGCATGTTCGACGGCGTCGACACGCGCACCGTCATCGAGTGGTTCGACCTCGGCGGATCGCTGCCGCTGAGCGACAGCTCGCCGGCCGACGAGGTCATCACGCGGACGCACGGCGTGCAGGGGTTGAGCGAGCTCGCCGCGCACGCCGGCGTCGCGCCGGGGGCCGCCGCGCCGTCGGTCGCCTCGGCGATCGACTTCATCCTCGAGGGGCTGTACGCGCAGAAGAAGATCAGCCGCAGCGAGGATCGCGGCTACTCGGCCGCCGAAGCGGCGCCCCGCCGCGGCGCGCGCCGCGAGGAGCCGTCGATCGACGAAGAGATCCGCATGCCCACGGGCAGTAAGAAGAAGTACTACAACTGACAGGGCCGAGGGCTCAGGGCTGATGGCGGGCGTGAGATGAAATACCGTTACACGAAGTTCACGGGGGACGCGCTCGACGAGCTGGATCTCGAGGATCTGGTGTCGAAGCTCTCCGACCTGCTGCTCTCGAGCGGCTTCGGGAACCCGCACGGCCACAATCAGGAAGAGCGGACGATGCAGGCGCTGCACGACGCGATCCTGGACGCGCTGTTCAACGGCGGCGTGCTGCCGGAGGAAACGATCGCGCGGCTGCTCGGCGACCCCGCTGACGGCGATCAGGGCGACGCGCGCTCGCAGCTCGAGGAGCTGATCCAGCAGATCATCGAGCGCATGACGGACGAAGGCTACATCACGGCGCCGCCCGATCTGGATTCCGAGCGCGAGCGGCGCCAGGGGCGCGGCGGCGGCGCGGGCCCGGACCAGCCGCCGGTCACCTTCGAGGTCACCGACAAGACGCTCGACTTCCTCGGCT
>JAYVYV010000212.1:0-3969 GCA_043783985.1 Acidobacteriota bacterium
CAAACCGGGCCCGGTGCTCGCAATCGTCTCGGGCGCGCACGGCACCGAGTACGCGTCGATCGTCGCGGTGCAGCAGCTCATCGACGCCGTCAAGCCGGCCGATCTCTCCGGCACGCTCATCCTCGTGCCGCTCGTGAACGTGCCGTCGTTCGAGAAGCTGACGCCGCACGTGAACCCGACGGACAACAAGAGCATGAACAGCCGCTATCCCGGCGATCCCAACGGCACGCAAACGGATCGCGCGTCGGCCGTCATCACGAAGGACGTCGTCGAGCAGAGCGATCACCTGATCGACCTCCACGGCGGCGATCTCGACGAGAACCTGCGGCCTTACAGTTACTGGACGGTAACCGGCAACCAGGCGCAGGATCAGGAGTCGCGCGCGATGCTGCTCGCGTTCGGCCTCGACCACATCATCATTTCCGATCGTCCGAAGGACCCGAAAGCGTCGCGGTTCCTCGAAAACACCGCCACCACGCGCGGCAAGGCGTCGTTCACGGCCGAGGCGGGCCGTTCCGGGCCGGTCGTCGCCGGCGACGTCGCCGCGCTCGTGAACGGATCGCTGGGCACGATGCGGTATCTCAAGATGTTGACCGGCGTGGTCAAGCCGGTGGCGAAGCCGATCTGGCTGGACAAGATCGTTTCGATCGCCGCGGATCGCGAAGGAGTGTTTCACGCCGCGGTCGATCGCGACGCGCACGTGGCGCAAGGGGCGAAAATCGGATTCGTGACCGACTACCTGAACCGCCCCCTCCAGGACATCACGGCGCCCGAGGCGGGCATCGTCATGTTCATTCGCGCCGTGCCGTCGCTCAAGAAAGGTGACACCATGGTGAACATCGGTGTCGTTTCCACTCGAGCGAGATAACCAGCCATGGCGATGATGAGCGGCGTTGCGCGCGCGACCTACGATGATGTCAACCTGATCCTGCGGCTGTACGAGATGCGGCGCGAGGAGCGGCTGCGTGAAGCACGCAAGTGGTTTACCGGCTCCTTCAAGGTGAAGTCGTTCGAAGAGTTTCAGGGGCTGTGTCCGCCGGGCAGCGAGCCGAACGCGTCGTACCGGATGGTCACGACCTACTGGGAGATGGTCGCGTCGTTCCTCACGAGCGGTGTGCTGAACGCGGAGCTTTTCTACCAGAGCGGCCGCGAGCTGCTCTTCGTCTGGGAGCGCGTCCGCGACATCGTCCCGGCGGCGCGCGAAACCTTCAAGCACACGCGCGAGCTGAAGAATCTCGAAGAGGCGGCCACCGCCTACATCGGATGGTGGAATCACACGGCGCCGGGCGCCTACGACGCCTTCTCCAAGCGTGTGCGTGGGTAATATGGAAGGCCGCTGAGCCCGAGTTCCAAATTCTGAAATCCGAATTCTGAAATATGAATTCTGAAATATGAATTCTGAAATCTGAAGTCTGAAATCTTAAATCCTGAATGCCCGTTGTCACGGCGTCGCTGGCGGTCATCATCTTCGCGGCGGGCACGGTTGCCGGCAGCCTGGGCGCGCTGCTCGGGCTCGGAGGCGGCGTGTTTCTCGTGCCCTTCCTCAACCTCGCCCTGGGATTTCCCTTCACCGCCGCCGCGGCCATCAGCCTGACGACGGTCATCGCGACGTCGAGCACGGTGTCGGCCGGCCGGGCCGGCAAACAGCTGATCAACATGAAGCTGGGGATGCTGCTCGAGGTGGCGACCGCCGCCGGAAGCTTCCTCGGCGGCGTGACCGCGCAGTTCGTCTCGCAATCGGTGCTGCAACGGCTGTTCGGCGCCGTGGCGGTGATCGTCGCGCTGATCATGCTGAGCCGCCTGCGGCGCCGCAACGTGATCCTCGACCCGGCCGCCGAGCCGGGCGTGCTCGGCGGGCGGTATCACGAGGACGAGAGCGGCGGCACCGTCACCTATCGCGTGAAGCGCCTCCCGCTGGCGATCGCGGCGTCGTTTGTCGCCGGCAACGTGTCGTCGCTGCTCGGGATCGGCGGCGGCATCATCAAGGTACCGGTGCTCAACGCGTGGTGCGGGATTCCGCTGCGCGCGGCCGCGGCGACGAGCGCGTTCATGATCGGCGTGACGGCGACCGCCGGCGCGACGATTTACTACGGCCGCGGACAGCTCGAGCCGACGCTGGCGGCCGCGGCGGTCCTCGGTGTGCAGCTCGGCTCGTGGGGCGGCATGAGGTTCGGTGGCGCAGCCTCCTCGAAATGGCTGAAGATTCTGATGGCCGCGGTGCTCTTCATCGTCTCCGCGATGATGTTCCTGCGGGGCGGACGATGACACTCGAACGGCTCATCGGCGTCGTGCTGCGCACCGGCGTCATGGTGAGCTCGGCGTGCCTCGTCGCGGGGCTGCTGCTGTCGCTCGGGGCCGGCGCAGGCCCGGCGGCCTCCTTCCTTCTGAACGCGGGCATCGTCGTGCTGCTGGCGACGCCGGTCGCGCGCGTAATCGTGTCGACGGTGCAGTACGTCAGCGAACGGGACTGGAGGTTCGCGACCCTGACGTTCATCGTGCTCCTGGAGCTGGTGGCGAGCGCCCTGGCCGCGCTCGTGTTCAACCGCAGAATGTAGGGCGGGAACCGTCTCTGGAATCGCCGGGGTCCCGACCGACAGGCTGGCGGTGTCCAGGCCGTCAGTACACCCAGCTTTTCGTGTCGGCCCCGGCGGGCGCCGTTCTCATCATCCACTGCGCCATCGCCGGCATGTAGCGCTGGTGGACGGTTCGGCTGCCGACGGTGTTCGGATGTTCGGTGTCACCGGTGAAGCAGTGCTCGCGCCGTTCGCCGTAGGTGATCTCGTACTCGGGCGACGGCACCGCGTGCGCCAGGAACTCCTCCATCTGATACACGGCGTTGTTCAGATATCCGTTGTCCATCGTGCCGCTGGTGACGTGGATTTTTCCGCGCAGCTTCGGACCGAGCGTCGCCCAGTCGCGCTGCAGGATGTAGCGCAGGTCGTAGTGGTCGCGCCAGTAGGTCGCGACGTCGGGATCGATCGCGCCGGTCGCCTTGTCGTACAGCGGCTTGTAGTAGCCGTCTGCGCCGACCGGGCCGAAGACCGACGCCCACGCGTCGTGCTGGCCGGCGGAGCGGCCGTGCGTGCCGAGCGCGAGCTCCACGAGATTGCGATCCTCGAAGGTCGAGAACAGGTGATCGCGGTAGTCGCGATAACCGGGCTTCGGCGTGCGCTTGAAGGGGTTGTCCTCGTAGTAGTACGCGTTGTGGTCGTCGTAGATATTGACCGATCGGTAGGAGCGGAAATCGACCGGATCGGGACAGAGCGCCCATGCGCCGTTGTACGCGTCGGGGTACATCACCTGGACGCCGAACGCTTCCCACCCGCCGGTGGAGCCGCCCGTCAGCGTGCGCGCCCAGCCGGCGCCGATGCCGCGGAACTGCGTTTCGATCATCGGGATCAAATCGAGCGTGATCGCGTCGCCGTACGGGCCGTTGTTCGCCGAGTTCACGGCGTAGGAGTCGTCGAAGTACGGCGTCGGATGCTGGACGAGCACGTGAATCATCCGCGGGAACTTCGGGCCGTTCCAGTCCTTGTAGAACTGGTACGCCGCTTCCTGGCTGTCGCGCACCGCGCCACGCGCGCTCGCGTCCGGCGGCGTTTCGCGCCAGCCGTCGCTCGCCGCGTCTTTCGGGAAGTGCCCGTGGTGGACGACCACCGGATACCGCGCGTTGGGGTGCACGCTCCAGCCCTGCGGCAACAGAACGATCGCCCCGAGGAACATGGGGCGGCCCCAGAACTTCGTCAGCCGATCGTTCTGCACGCGAAGATACTTCACCTGCGCCGTGTCGGTCGGCGGCGCGATCGGCGGAATCTCCTGATCCATCGAGATCCGGATGTCGCCGCCGCTCGCCGCGTCCACGTGCATCTTCACCGGCCTGCTGTAGAAGTTCCCCAGCTTCGACTCCCAGTGCTGTCCCTCGCCCTGGTCCATCGGCATCTTGATCGTGTGGCCGTCGGCGCGATGGAA